>NZ_BNEA01000022.1 GCF_016860525.1 Streptomyces rubradiris | reverse complement strand
CCGGCGCTGCCGGAGGCCGCCGAGGCGCCGCTGCGGCCGGACTGGCGGCACGCGGGCCGGTGCGTGGCGCACCGGATGCTGCACCTGGAGCGGCCTACCGCGGAGACGATCACCGAGCAGGCCAAGCGGCACGGCCTGACCGTTCCGATGGTGCTGCTGACGGTGTTACGGATGCTGTTGGGCGCCGTCGGCGGCGGCCGGCCGCACACCCTCACCCTGGTGCGTTCGCAGCAGGACCCGCAGGCCGGTCACGGCCGGCTGGGCAACCACGGCGCCTCCTTCCCGGTGGCGATGCCGGCGGCCGAGGGGCGCGACTTCGTCTCGCTCGCGCGGGAGGTGCAGGGCCGCGTGCTGGAACTGTCGCTGCGTTCCTCGCTCAGCGGGCCCGAGATCACCCGTCTGGCCGGTCCGGCCGCCGACCGGCGCCGGCTGCTGTACCCGTTCGCGTTCACCGCGACCGAGGTCGACACGCCGCGGGAGGCGGCGCTCGGTCTGCGGCGGGACTGGGATGCCGCGCAACTGCGCGTGCCGCAGGTCCTGTTGGACCATCAGGTCGTCGTGGACCGCGACGGCACCGTCCGTCTGGGTTTCGACTGGCGCACCGACGCCTTCGACGAAGGCTTCCCCGACGACTTCGTCGAGCAGTACGCCCGTGAGGTCGAGCGGCTGGCGGCCGACGGGGCGACTGGACCGTGCCGGCCGGGCGTGCCCGGCCGGCCGCCGCCCGGGTCCGCCCCGTGGAGGGCCGGCGGGCGACGTTGCAGCAGCGGGTGCTGGCGACCGTCGGGCAGACGCCCGACGCGCCGGCGGTCCGGGACGAGGAGGGGGTGCTGACCTACGCGGCTCTGGCCGACGCCGCCGCCGAGGTCGCGCGGCGCCTGGTGGCCGCCGGTGCCGCCGTCGGCGACCACGTCGCGGTCCACCTGCCGCGCGGTCGCGGCCAGGTCGTGGCGATCCTCGGCGCGTTGCTCGCCGGCTGTGTGTACGTCCCGCTGGACTGGGGACTGCCCCCGGGCCGGCTCGACCGGATCACCCGTCAGGCCCGGCTGGGTTTCGCGGTGACCGGGGACGCAGGGCACGCCGCCGACGCGTGGCGGCGGCGCGGGGTGCGGACGGTGGCCGTGCCGGCGAAGGCCCCCAGGGAGCGCCGGCTGCCGGACCGCGGCGCGCCCGACACCGCCTACGTGATTTTCACGTCCGGGTCGACGGGCGAGCCGAAGGGCGTGGTCATCGGGCACGACGCGGTGCTGAACACCATCGACGAGATCAACGCCCTGATCAAGCTGGGGCCCGCCGACAGCGTGCTGTCGGTGTCCTCGATCGGCTTCGACCTGTCGGTGTACGACATCTTCGGGCCGCTGCTCGTGGGCGCCGCGGTGGTCATGCTGCCGGAGGACACCGCCCGTACCCCGTCGGTGTGGACGAGGATGGTCACCGAGCACTCGGTGACCGTCTGGAACTCGGCGCCGGCGCTGGCCGCGCTGCTCGCGGAGGAGGGCGGTGCCCTTCCGTCGATCCGCTCCTACATGCTCAGCGGGGACTGGATCCCGCTGGACCTGCCCGCCGCGCTGGAGCGGCTGTCGGCCGGGGCGGAGGTGATCAGTCTGGGCGGCGCGACCGAGGGGTCGATCTGGTCGATCTACCACCGGATCACGCCGGCCGACCGCACCGGCCGGTCGATCCCGTACGGCAGGCCGCTGGCCGGGCAGGACATCCTGGTGCTGGACGAGCGGGGCGGTGTGTGCCGGGACTGGCACATCGGTGAGATCCACATCGCGGGCCGCGGTGTCGCGCACGGGTACCTGAACGATCCGGAGCGGACCGCGGAGGCGTTCTTCGACGACCCGGAGCACGGCTGGATCTACCGTACCGGCGACCGCGGGCGCCGCGGCCCGGACGGTGTCGTCGAGCTGCTGGGCCGCATCGACAGCCAGGTCAAGGTCAACGGCTACCGGGTCGAGCTGGGCGAGATCGAGTCACTGCTGAACGCCATGGACCACGTGCGCCGGAGCGCCGCGTGCGTCCCGCCGGACGGCGGCGGTGTCCTCGCCTATGTCACGCTCGCCGCCGGCGCCCCCGCCGACTGGCGTGAGCGCAGCATCGCCGCTCTGCGCGAGGAACTGCCGTCGTACATGGTCCCGTACGCGCTCGTCGACCTCGACGAGATCCCGCTGACCGCCAACGGCAAGGTCGACCACCGCCGGCTGCGCACGGCGGCGACGCCGCCTGCGACGCCGCCTGCGGCGCCGGCCGGGGCCGCCGGTCCGGCCCGGGGGCCGCACGCCCAGGAGGTGGCGGCCTGCTGGACCGAGATCCTCGGCCGGGCGCCGGGAACGGAAGGGTTCTTCGAGGCCGGTGGCAGCTCCCTCGACTCGATCCGGCTGCTGTCGCTGGTGCGCAGCAGGTTCGGGTACGACATCGCGTTCGGGCAGTTCCTCGCCGATCCGACGGTGGCCGGGCTGGCGCGGCTGTGCGCGGCCGGACGCGGGCCGCGGAGCGAGGCGGTGTGGAGCTTCGCCCCGCGAGCGGTGGCGAATCCGCGCGGCAGGGTGGTCTTCTTCCCGCCCGTCGGCGGAGGTGTCGCCTGCTACGCCGGGCTGATCCGGAACCTGCCGGGCGACCTCGACGTCCATGTGCTCGGCTTCGACCGGCCTTTCGATACGCCCGTCTCCGCGGATGCCGGCATGGCCTTCGCGGCGGACCTGTGCCTGCGCCACCTGGCGGGGCGGTTCGACGGCCCAAAGGTGCCGTGCGTCCTGGTCGGCTGGTCGTTCGGCGGCGCGCTCGCCGTGGAGGCGGCGCGGGCGGCGGCGTACCCGGTCAGCCGGGTCGTCGTGCTCGACACCCCGGTGTCGGCGGCGGCACGCCACTGCGAGGACTTCGACGCGGCGATGGTGTCCGGGTTCGTCGACGACATCCGGCAGGCGGGCGGTGTCGTGGTCTCGGAGCAGGACGTGCACACCGACCCGGTGCTGCGCCGGAGGTTCGAGGTGTACCGGCAGAACAAGCTGCTGCTGCGCGACTGGCGGCCGGCCCCGGTAGGGGTACCGGTCGTCCAGTTCCGCGCGAGTGACGGGCCGGCCGAACCGGACCCGGACGCCTGGCGGGAATGGGCGCCGGCGGTGCGCACCGTCGCGCTGAGCGGTGGGCACTTCGACGTGTTCGCGGCGCAGAACCTGCGGCACGTACAGGACGAGATCGAAGGCGGATGGCAGTGAGCGAACCAGAGGTGATCGACGCGATCGTCGAACAGCTGCGTCGGCAGGGCTACGGGATCGGGCCCGACGAGTACGAGGCGGACCTCATCGGCGCGGGGGTCGGCTCGCTGGTCATGGTCCGGCTGCTGTCCGTCCTGGAGGAGGAGTTCGATGTGGAGTTCGCCGTCGCCAGGATCTTCGGCGAGCCGGTGACCGTCGCGCGGCTGGCCGCGGAGATCCTCTCGCGGCACGCGGTCGGGAGGTGAGGCCGGCGTGACGGCGACCGGATTCTCGACGCTGGTGGAGCAGGCCCGGGGCATCGCCGAACTGGCGGGGCGGCGGGCCGGGAAGGCGGAGGCCGCCCGCACGCCCGACGCCGATGTCATCGCAGCGCTCGTCGCCGCCGGTGCCGCCCGTCATTTCGTGCCGGCATCGCTCGGCGGCTCCGGCGGGACGTTCGCGGAACTGAAGCAGGCGGCCGTGGTCATCGGCGCGGAGTGCCCGGCGACGGCCTGGTGCGCGGTGGTGGCCGGGCTGATGACCCGCGCGGCGAACCACCTGCCGCCGGCCGGGCAGCGGCAGCTGTGGGCGGGCGGGCCCGACGTGCTCATCGCCGGCGGCGTGACGCCCCGGGGCACCGCCACCGCGGTGGCGGGCGGCTGGCTGCTGTCCGGGGCCTGGCCGGCGGTGTCCTCCTCGGAGCGGGCCGACTGGATCCTCCTGGTCGCCGCCGTGCGGGGGGAGGGCGGTCCCGGGCAGCGGGTCTGCCTGGTGCCGCGCGCCTCGGTCCTCGTCGAACGGACCTGGGACGACGTCGGGATGCAGGCCACCGGCAGCCACACGGTGGTCGCCGAGCAGGTCTTCGTCCCGGACCCGATGACCTTCCCCGCCGGCCTCCTCACCGAGACGGACGCCCCGCGGCCGGGGCCGGACGGCCGGCCGGTACCGCTGCCGGCCGTGAACACCTTCCTGTTCTGCCTGCCGATGCTCGGCGCCGCCCACGGCGCGCTGCGGTACTGGCGGCGGCTGACCGGCGCGAAACTGCGGGGGCGGGCGGATGTGTACGACCCGGTGGTCGCCCACCTCGCGGATGTGTTCGCGCGCAGCTCCGGCGAGATCGACGCGGCCGAACTGCTCCTCGACCGCGTCGCGCGGGTCGTCGACACCGCGCCGGCCGTGACCCGCTCGGACGTGGCGCGCCACCAGCGGGACTGTGCCCTCGCCGCCGAGCTGCTGGTGCGCGCGGTGGACCGCCTCATGCGGGCCTCCGGCACCGCCGGACACAGCACCGGTTCGGTCCTGCAGCGGTTGTGGCGCGACCTGCACACCGCGAGCTCCCACGCGACGCTCCAGTTCGGCACGGCCGCGGCCGGCTACGCCCGGGCGGAGCTGATCGGCGCCGGCTGAGCCGCGCCGGCGCCCCGTCACCGACCTGCGAGGAGACAGGACCATGGACCTCACGACCACCGACATGCGGCGCTCGGCCGCCGACGCGCGCTGCGGCCGCAGCGCGCCCTCACCGTATCTGGAGAAGCTGCGGCGTCACGGCTTCGTCGTCCTGGAACCCGACGGCCCGGACGGGCTGTCCCTGGAGGACATCATGGCGCCGCTCGGCACGGCGGTGTCGTACCGGTTCGGCACCCAGCTCGTCCAGGAGCAGCGGCCGGGGGACCGACAACTCGCAGTTCCGGACCGGTGCCATACCGATGCACGTCGACGCGATCCTGAACGCACACCCGGTCCGCTACATCGGGCTGGAGTGCCTGGAGGCCCCGGACGAGGGCGGTGAGACGCTGATCGCCGGCAGCAGCGCGTTCTTCGCGACGGCTCCCGCCGAGCTGGTGGAGACCCTGCGCGGCATCCGGATCGAGTACTGGTCCAGGGTCTCGGGCTTCTACGTGGAGCGGCCCGGCGGCAACCCGGTCGTGGCGCCGGTGCAGGTGGACCCCGGGTGACCGGCGGGGACACGCTGCAGATCGGGCTGGACTATCCCGAGGATCCGGAGCGCAACTACGGGGCGGCCGTGGTGGGCCGCACCAAGGAGCAGAGCCTGGAGCTCTTCGCCTGGTGGACCGGTGGTTGACGGTTCCGGAGGTGATGTACGCCCACCGGTTGGGGGCGGC
>NZ_BNEA01000021.1 GCF_016860525.1 Streptomyces rubradiris | reverse complement strand
TCGTGCTGCGGCTTTTTGACTACCTGATGCTGCGCAAGCCGTGGACGGTGTGGGTGACCAGCCACCAACTCGGCCTGGAAGCGGCGGAGAAGACGGGCGATCAGCGGGCGCTCGCCTGGCTCAAGACCCATCTCGCCCATGCCCGCTGGTGGTTGCGCGACCGCGCGGAGAGCGGGCGGCTGTACGAGGAAGCCATGGCCCTGCACCGGGCGTGCGGGGACCGTTGCGGGAGGCCTGGAGTCTGGCGGGCATGGCGACCGCCGCGCGGGACCGCGGTGACCCCGGGCAGGCCTACGGACTGTCGATGCGGGCCGTGCGGATCTTCGAGGAGGTCGGCGACGAGGAGGGCCATGCCGCGGCTCTCGCCATACTCTGCGACATAGAGACCCAGGCGGGCAAGTCCGATGCGGCGCTTGAGGCCGTGCGGCACTCGCTGCGGCTGTGTGAGGAGATTCGCGACCATCAGCGGCTGGGCCGCGGCCTGATCAAGATGAGCGTATCTGCGAATTCCGCGGGGACGTCGAGCAGGCCCTGCGTTACGCGCGGCTCGCGATCGACCTGCACCGTTCGGACAACGACCGCTGGAGCGAGGCGGGCGGGCTGGTCTGGCTCGGTGACCTCCTGGCCCGCTTCGGGGAGAAGGACCGGGCCACCGAGGCGTGGAACGCCGCGCTGCGGCTCTACGACGAACTCGGCGACCCGCGCGCGGAGAGCCTGTCGCAGGAGCTGCAGCGCACGAGCTGAGGCTGTTGCGCCGGCTGTCCCGCCGGCGGGACAGCCGGTGCGCGGGCCGTTGGCACAGCCGGCGCGGATACCGCGGGAGGCGTCGGGCCACCGCGTGCTCAGGGCCGCGACCCCCGTCTGCGGCGCGTGTGCGGGAACGGACCCGCGCTGCCTGGGGGGCAGGCGGACGGGCGCCGTCACCGTCGAGGAGCTGACCGTCCGGCGGCCTCGCCCGGGTCACCGTGGACGGCTGCTCCCGGTGCTTTTGAGGTCCGGCTTGCTGAGGTGATGCGCGAGCGCGCCGGGATGGCCTCCGGTTCGGTGTCGCCGGCGGTGTGGTTGATGACGGACAGGAAGGCGCCCGACGCGCCGCTGCGGCGTGCTGCCGGCTGCCGGGATGCCCGCCCGGCTGCCGGAGCACGGGGCCGTGTCGAGGACGCCGGCGTCTGCCCCGGTCTGCTGCGGGCCGGGGGTGACGAGCGAGGCTCCGGTCGGCCGTGGTGGCACGGTGCCGTTCCCGGTGCCGGTCAGCGAGCTCGGAACGAGGGTGCCGCCGGCTGCCGCGTCGGCTTTCGGGGCCGGTGGTTGCGCCGCGAACGGCAGCGGACCCACCATGGTGGTCATCCCGCCGATGACGACCACAAGCCCGTGCTTGGGCACGAGCCGGAAGGAGACCATCGCGCCGGTGCAGGGCATCGCCGCGCTCGACGTGACCAGCGGGCCTGCCTGCAGCGGTGAGGAGCCGCGCCCGGCCTGGAGCAACTGCGACAGCACGCACACGGGGCCGCGAAACGGGCGAGGAACGCCGTGCCGGTGACCGGCCCGCAGGTGCGGGAGCGCACGCGCGACACAGTCAGGTGAAGGACGGGGCTGCCGCCGCGTTCCGGCAGGACGCGCTGCCGGCGAACGGTGGGCCGGCCCACCGGGACCGTGGCGACGAGGCAGATCCGCGTCCGCGCCGGCGCCGGCCTTCCTCCCTGCCCTGTCGACCGCGGCTGCGGCGTCCGGGCGGCCACCGGTTGCCACGGCTGCCGAGCGATCCCGTACAGCGGGCGGGCCACTGCGAAGGCGCTCGTGCCGGCCAGGTCACCGACCTGTCCGCCGGTGGTCGGCCCGCTCGCGTACGCGAACGCCTGGCTGCGGACGACGCGTTCGAGGGTGGCCGGGCCGCTGGTGAGGTCTGCCGTCTGTGGTGCTGCGCTCGGCTTCGAGCACGGGCAGAGAACATCGGGTAAGTGGGTCATCCGCGGTTTGCCGTGCCCCTGGGCGAGCGGGGTGCCGGCGGCTGCCGCGGCGGGAGCGGCGGGGATGCTCAGGCGGGCCCGGAGCACGCATGGTCGTCAGCACCGGCCTGCCCGCCCGGGGGCTTTTGTGAAGGAAAGACAACGACACGAGAAAGGCGCGAGGGTGGTCCCGCGACGGCATGCGGTGGTGATCGGCGCCGGGCTGACCGGTCTGCTGGCCGCGAAGGTGCTCACCGAGGCATTCACATGGGTGACGGTCCTGGAACGGGAACAGGTGACGGGCGGCGCCGACGCGTTGGACCGTCTGCCGGACGGGCGCCGTGTCTGCGTGCTGGCGCCATTGTTCGGCGACCTCGTCGAGCAACTGCTTCCCGGGTTCATGGACCTGCTGCGCGCGCAGGGCGCCGCGGCCGGCGACATCCTGTCCGACGTCCGCTGGTACCTGGGCGGACAACCGCTCAGACAGCGGGAGACCGGGCTGACGGGCCTGTCGGTGAGCCAGGCCTTCCTGGAGGGCGTCCTGCGGCGCGTGCTGCTGCAGTGCCCGGGCGTCGGCATCGTCGACAGCTGCGATGTCACCGGCCTGATGGCGACGGCCGACGGCCGCCGGGTGACCGGTGTCCGCGTCCACCCCTGCGGCGAACGGGAACAGGGCGTCGACGCCGACCTTGTGGTGGATGCCTCGGGCGAGGCCTCGCACCTGGCATGGCTGACCCGGCTGGGCGTCGCCCCGCCGCGTCCCGACACCGTCCATCTCGGTGTGAGTGAGGTTGTTCGGCGTTACAGGTTGCCTGTGGGTGTGCTTGAGGGTGATTTGGCTGTGGTGGTGGCTCCTACGTGTGCTGTGCCGCGTTCGGGTTGTCTGGTGCGTGAGGAGCGGGGTCGTTGGGCTTTGAGTCTGGGTAGTTTGGTGGGTGATTTGCCGCGTTTGGGTGACGACCGGTCTTTGCTTCGGTTTGCCGGGGGTCTTGCGGCTGGGGATATTCGTGAGGTGCTGGGTGAGGCGGAGCCGCTTGGTGAGCCTGCGTTCCCGTATGTGTCTGGGCGTGTGTGCTTTCGGTATGGCAGTGCTCGTGGTCTGCCTTCCGGGCTGTTGCTGATGGGTTTGGGTTGTGTCCACGGGGATCTGGTCGGTTCGCGGGCTGCGACTGTTGCGGCTTTGGAGGCGTTGGTCCTGCGTGAGTTCCTCGGTGCGGGGGGCACGGTTTCCGGGTACCGGTTCCATCATCGGGCCTGGCGTTTGAGGGACCGGATTTTTGCCCGGACGCATGCTTATATTCCCCGGTTTTCTGTCACTTTGCGGCATTTGCCGTTGTCTTTGAGGCTGCGTCATCGTCTGCTGGACCGGGTTGTGCAGGCGGCGGTGTGTGACGCGGAGGCGGCTTTGAGGCTGTTGGGTGCGTATGGTCTGGTGCGGTGGTAGGGGCGTGGCTGTGGGGCTGGGCCGGGTGTGGCCTTTGTGGTGTGCCTGGTGCGGGTTCGGGGTGGTTGGGTGTTTCCTTTCAGGAGTCAACAGGTCAACACTGGTGTTGGGCTTTGTGGTCCCTTCATGCTGGTGGCACGGCCGCGCGCGGCCTGTGTGGCCGCGGCCCGGCCGACGGACAGGGGACGACGGACGGACATGATCGGTGACTGCAGGCATGCAAGCGACAGACATCGTGCGCGGGGGGCGTCATGCCATGGCGCGTTCTGCTCCTCGCCGGGCGGGGCTTCCGCTTATCGACGCTGGAGGCGGCGGTCAGAACGCGGCCGGCGTGGCTGTGGCCGGGCCGGTGCCGGCCCGGGCGCGGGCTGGTCACAAGGGCCAGATCCTCACCACCCGGGTGGGATTGCGCCTGCCGGCGGCGCTGCCGTTCGAGACATGGCAGGCGGCCGGCCGGAAGCTTTTCCAGACGGCCGACTCCTTCGCCTGGTGTCTTGGGGACTGGCTGGTGTATGGGCAGGACAAGTACGGTGACCGGTACCGCCAGGCGGTGGAGGCGGCCGGCCTGGATTATCAGACGCTGCGTAACTATGCGTGGGTGGCGCGGAAGTTCGATGTCTCGCGCCGTCACCCTCAGCTGAGTTTCCAGCACCACGCCGAGGTGGCCGCGCTGCGACCGGGTGATCAGGACGTCTGGCTGGCGCGGGCGCATGACAACGGCTGGTCGAAGACAGAGTTGCGGCGCAGGGTGCGTGCCCACCGGGGCTCGGCGGAGCGCCGGGGTCTTGCCCGGTTGCCGCTGGTTCAGGTGGAGAGTGAAGCGCTGACGCGCTGGCAGGCTGCCGCCGAGCTCGCCGGTAAGCCGTTCGCCGACTGGGTCACGAGCGCTTTGGACGTGGCGGCCTGTGGCACGGCGAAGCACTGCGACGCGGGCTGAGCGGCCGGGGCCGAGGGCGGTCCGGCGGTGCGTTGCGCGGTGCCGGGCGGTCCGCCGGGCAACGCCGCCGGTCACGTGTCGTGGCGTCGGTCGTTCTCGCTGTCGTCGCTGTCGTCGCTGTCGTCGCTGTCGTCGCTGTCGTCGCTGTCGTCGCTGTCGTCGCTGTCGTTGCTGCCGTTGCTGTCGTCGCTGTCGGGGTGGGGTTGTTCGTCAGCTGATGCTGCGGGGGAAGCGGAAGAAGCCGTGCGGGTCGTAGGCGTGCTTGATGCGTGCCAGGCGGGGGTAGTTTTCGGCGTAGTAGGCGGTCCGCCAGTCTTCCAGGGCGGGGTCCATGTAGTTTTGGTAGCTTTCGGGCAGGGAGTGGCGGTCGAGGACGGCGAAGCCGTCTGCGAGCCAGTTTTCACAGGCTGCTGTGTCTTCGCTGGTGTAGGCGGGGTCGGGCAGTTCTGCGGTGAGTCCGGCCAGTATCTGGGTGGTGCGGTGTACGTAGGCGGTGTCGGTGCGGGCCGGTTCGTTCGCGGCGCCTCCGAGGGCCTCGAAGTACAGTTTGCGGGTCTGTCCGGTTCGCATGTGCGTGGGGTCGGTCAGGACTGTCAGGAGGTCCTCGATGTCGGCGGGGGGCACCGTTGAGTCGAACATCCGGGACCGGGTGCGGTAGTAGTTCCAGCGGGGCACCATCGATTCGGGTGTGGTGCCGGCCCGGTGGCATTGTGCGGTGGTGAGGGTCGCGCAGCCGTAGATCTGCATCATGCCTTGCTGAAGCGATCTTTCTGCGACGGTCCGGTTGAGGGGGTTTGTGCCGACTGCTGCGACGAGTTCGTCGATATGGCGGTCGAGGTCTTCCACGGTGCCGTACCAGGTGCCGGCGATGCTCACCATGGTGTCGGGTGAGGGGGGGCTTGCGGAGCCGGCTATGAGCAGCGAGGAGAGGTCGTTGGGTGCCCTTGTCACCCACTGCTGCCAGTTTTCGATCGTTGTGGCCGTGTCGCCTGCCGACCAGACCAGTCTGTAGCCGGTCAGGGTGGTGCGTCGTATGGGTTGCAGTGTGTAGCTGGTGACGACGCCGTAGTTGCCGCCGCCGTTGCCGCGCAGTGCCCAGTACAGATCGGGGTTGTCTTGGGCCGAGGCGCGTACGGCGCGCCGGTCCGCCAGTACCACTTCGGCTGAGACGAGCCGGTCGCAGGCCATGCCGTATTTGCGTGTCTGATGGCCGATGCCGCCGCCCTGGATGAATCCGCCGGCGCCTACGGTGGGGCAGAGGCCGCTGGCCAGGGCGAGCCCGTGCGGGGTGAGGGCTGCCAGCGCGTCGACTTGCTGGGTGCCGGCCCCGATCGTGACGAGTGTTTGGTCGGTGGTGACCCGGTTCAGCCGGGAGACGTCCAGTATTATGCCGGTCGTCGTCGAGTAGCCGCCGAAACTGTGTCCGCCGCTGCGGGGAACGGTGTGTATCCCTTTGTCCTGGGCGAACGCCAGGACGGTCTGGACATCCTGTGTGTTCTGGCAGTAGGCGATGGCCATCGGGTGGGTGGTGTCGAACTGGCGGAGTGACTGCTCGCGGGCCTGTTCGTAGCGTGCGTCCGACGGCAGGATGAGATCACCGTCGAGGTGACGGCTCAGTGCGTTCCAGCCGGCCGTGCCGCGGCGCCGGGTGGTGCTGCCGGCGGCGGATCCGGTCGGCCCGAGGAGGCCTGTCACCGCACCGGCCGTCGATGCGGCGGTCAGGCTCAGGACAGCACGGCGAGTGAGGTTGCCTGCCACAGTGATTCCCCCATACGTGTAAGACGTTGCCGTGATTCTCATCATTCGCTGAGAGCGGGCGCAAGGACGAGGGCCGTAACTGACCGCCCTCACTCGGGGTTTTCGGGCGGATACCGGTAACGAGGGGAACGGCCCGGCACCCCGGCACCCCGGGCCCCGTGGCGGGGGGGAGGGGTTGAGCACGCGGGTGTGTGAGCCGGCGGCCGCCCGCGCCGTCGGGCCGGTGTCTGGATGTCCTGGCCGGCGGGCCGGGGGGGGGGATGTTCGTTGTGCTGTACCGGGGGGTGTGCTGCCCTGCTCGGCTGTGGCAGGTCGGCGCGGGGCGTCCGGGCCGGTTCTGCGTTCTTCGGCCAAGAGGGGGGCACCGGTGGGCGCTGCTGTTCAGGCATGGCCCTCGCGGTTGTGTGCCGCGGGGCGTGTGGGCGGCCGCCTGACGCCGGTGTTTTGCATGCTGTGCCGGGGGAGGTGGCGGGCTGCGTCGTCACGAGCGCGTGTGAGGAGCCGGGGGGCCTGGTATCCGTCGTGCGGGCCGGTCGGGGAGCGGCGCTTGAGCAGGTCTCGAACGGCAGGGCTCAGGATGCAGGGCATGAAGGCACTCGTGCTGGCCGGCGGGAGCGGTAGCCGGTTGCGCCCGTTGACGCTCTCGATGCCCAAGCAGCTGATCCCCGTCGCGAACGAGCCGGTCCTGCGGCACTGCTTGCGCAACATCCGGGCCATGGGCATACGGCAGGTCGGCGTCGTGGAGGGCGAGCACGGCGACCAGATCCGGGCGGCGCTGGGGGACGGGGCGGCGCTGGGCCTGGACCTCACCTACATCCGGCAGGACACCCCGGCCGGGCTCGCGCACTGTGTCCGTATCGCCGCGGGCTTCCTCGGCAACGAGGATTTCGTCCTGTACCTGGGTGACAATGTGGTGGTCGGTGATCTGGCGGGCGCGGCCGAGGAGTTCAGGTCCAGCCGGCCGGCCGCGAAGCTGCTGCTTGCCAAGGTCGCCGATCCGAGCCAGTACGGTGTGGCCGGCCTCCGTGCGGACGGCAATGTCCGTGCGGTGGTGGAGAAGTCGCCTTGCCCGCCGAGCGATCTGGCGATCATGGGTGTCTACTTCTTCACGCCGGAGATCTGTGCCGCAGTAGACCGGATCAGTCCCAGCCCGCGCGGTGAACTGGAGATCACCGACGCGATCCAGTACCTGATCGATGCGGGGGGTACCGTCTCCGCGCAGCCTTTCACCGGCCTGTGGAAGGACACCGGCACGGTCGAGGGCCTGCTGGCCTGCAATCGGCTGCTGCTGGACGGGTTACCTCCGAACATCGCCGGTGTGGTCGACGCGGCGAGTGTCGTGCACGGCGATGTGACGGTGGAGAGCGGTGCGCGGGTGACCCGCTCCGTGCTGCGCGGGCCGCTCGTCCTCGGCGCGGGCAGCGTGGTCGAGGACAGCGTCCTGGGCCCGTATGTCGCCCTCGGGCCGCAGTGCCGGGTGCGCAAAGCCGTCGTGCGGGACTCGATTCTCCTGGGCGGCTCCGTCGTGCGGGGAGGGCCACCGGTCACCGGTGAGATATCCAACGGCCGGCTGCGGGTCACGGCACCTGCCACCTCCTCGGCCGAGGACCGCAGTGCGTCGTGATCAGCGTTCTTCCGGGTTCGTCCTGCCCGCACCGATCGCCGCCGCGGCGGCCGCGTCGGCCGCGGCGGCGGTCGGCGGCCCGCACACCGAGCCGCAGGAAGAGCACCGCGCATGCTGCCGCGCCCGCCCGTCCACCCCGCATCGCGGGCGCGGGGCGGGCGGATCACTCGCCCGCCGGGCTGTATGTGTCGGTTGCCCGGGACGGGTCGTGCCGGGGCACCGCCATGTTCCTCGCCGGCGGGGGCGTCCCGGCCGTGCGGGGAGCGGTCTACGGGCGGGCCGGCGCCGGCCCGCCCGGCCCGCCGTCACCGCGAGCGACGAGCGTACCGGCCCGGCCGTGGCCCGGCTGACCAGGTGAGGGCGGGTGTCACCGCGCTGCGCGCGGTGCGCTGGCGGACCTCGTATCGAAGGGATCGAGCATGACGACCGCGACACAGCTGGCAGCGCGGGATGACACCCGGCTGCCCGCACGGCTGGAGCGTTCCCGGCGGGCCGTCGTGGCCGGTACGGGCATGCGGACCCAGGACGTCGACGCCTGGCTCGCCGGGCGCCGCCAGGCGCACCGCTTCACCGTCGAGCGGGTGCCGCTTGAGAAGATCGACGGCTGGTCGTTCGAACCGGGAAGCGGCAATGTCGTGCACCGCAGCGGGCGGTTCTTCAGCGTGGAGGGGCTGGATGTCGCGATCGACGGCCGGGCGTGGCAGCAGCCGATCATCGTGCAGCCCGAGGTGGGGATCCTCGGCATTCTGGCCAAGGAGTTCGACGGTGTCCTGCACTTTTTGATGCAGGCCAAGATGGAGCCCGGTAATCCCGGCCTGCTGCAGCTCTCGCCGACCGTGCAGGCCACCTACAGCAATTACACCGGTGTGCACCGGGGCGCCGATGTGAAGTACCTGGAGTACTTCACGCGGCCGGGAAGGGGCCGGGTGGTCGCCGATGTGCTGCAGTCGGAGCACGGTTCCTGGTTTTTGTGCAAGTCCAACCGCAACATGATCATCGAGACGTTCGACGAGGTGCGGCCGGACGAGGACTTCTGCTGGCTCACGCTGGGACAGATCGGCAGCCTGCTGCGCCGTGACCATGTCGTGAACATGGACGCGCGCAGTGTCCTGGCCTGTGCGCCGATGGCGCCCGCGGAGGCGGGCGCGGTGCGCTCGGACACCGATGTGCTGTCGTGGTTCACCAACGAGCGGGCCCGGCACGAGGTGCGGGCCCGGCGTATCCCGCTGGCCGAGGTGAGCGACTGGGTGCGCACCGAGGACCACATCCGCCACGTCGACAACCGGTATTTCCGGGTCGGCGGGGTGTCCGTCGTCGCCGGCAACCGTGAGGTGACCTCGTGGATGCAGCCGCTGCTGGAGCCGGTCGGCGTGGGTTTGTGCGCGTTCCTGGTCCGCCGCTTCGCCGGGGTGGTGCACCTGCTGGTCCACGCCCGGGCGGAGGGGGGCCTCCTCGACACCGTCGAACTCGGGCCGACGGTGCAGTGCACCCCGCAGAACTATGCCCATCTGCCGGAGCGGGAGCAGCCGCCGTTCCTTGATCTGGTGCGCCGTGCGGGAGCGGACCGGATCCGCTACGCGGCGCTGCACTCGGACGAGGGCGGCCGTTTCCACAACGCGGTCAGCCGCTGCCTGCTGGTGGCGGCCACCGAGGCGGAGGCGGGTGCCGAGCCGCCGCCCGGGTTCGCCTGGGTCACTCCCGGCCAGCTGCATTCGCTGGCCCGGCATGGCCACTACCTGAACATGCAGGCGCGTACGCTGCTCGCGGTCGTGGGGCTGCTGGAGGGGCTGTTGTAGGCCGGCGGCGCTATCGGGCGCTGTGGGCGAACGCCTCGACGCAGCGCCGCAGCGCGAGGTGCAGCGGCACCCGGGGGCGCCAGCCGGTGGCCGCCCGGAACCTTGAGGAGTCGATCGTGACGCTGTGCATGTCGGTGGCCGTGGCGAAGTCGGGCGGCGGCAGGCACACGACGGGCACCGGCGGCCGCCCCAGGTGGGCGCCGACCAGGTCGGCGATCGTCCGCAGGACATCGCCCAGGGGCACGCCGCGGCCGGTGCCCAGCAGCCAGTGCCGGCCCGCGAGCACCTGGGCGTGGTCGATCCCGGCGAGGAAGGCGTCCGCGGCGTCGTGCACGTACAGCAGGTCGCGTTCGACGGTGCCGTCGTTCCACAGGGTGAGTTCCTCGCCGGCGAAAGCCTTGCGCACCATGGTGCAGACCACGCCGCGGCCGGTCAGCCGTCCCCGCGGGCTGTCCCCGTACACGGTGGGCAGCCGCAGGGAGACGCCGCGGACCAGCCCGGCGGCGTCGGCGGCCTTGAGTATCTGCTCGGCTGTGTGCTTGTGCCGGTCGTAGGCGGTCGTGGGCCGGTCGGGTTCGCTGCCGTCGATGGGCATCCGCTCGGGCAGGCCGGCCTGCGAGGTGGAGCCCGCGAACAGGACGGCGGGCGGCCGGCGGGTGTTGCCGAGCAGGCCGACGAGGTCGCGCATCACACCGACGTTCACTTCTTCGGCGGCCGGGTTGCCCGCGGCCTCACGCCAGTCGGCGGTGTGCATCAGCAGATGGACCACCGTGTCCGCGCCGGCCACCGCCGCTTCGAGCGCGGCGCGGCCGGTGAGGTCGGCGCACACCGTCTCGATGTCGGCCACCGCGCCGGCCGGCACCGGCTGCGGGCGGCGGCCGACGGTGCGCAGCCGGACCGGGCGCCGGGCGAGGGCTTCGACGACTGCGGCGCCGATGAAGCCCGAACCGCCCAGCACCACGATCAGCGGCCGGTGACCGCCGTCCCCCGCGGCCGTCACCGCGGCACCGCCCCGGCGCGGTACAGGGCCTGCCAGTAGTAACTCCACGACACCGCGCGTTCCCGCGCCACGCACTGCCACCGCGGGCCGGGCCGGTAGGCGGACACGAAAGCGGGCACCTTCTGCAGCACCGCCTCGCTGTCGTGGATGTCGATGACGTCGCGCAGCAGCCCGCTGTTGAGCGCCAGCTCCACCACGGCGGCGCCCTGCGAGTGG
>NZ_BNEA01000020.1 GCF_016860525.1 Streptomyces rubradiris | reverse complement strand
CCTGTGGCGCTCCGCCGCCAGCTGACGGTAGTCAGGCCGACCCTGAAAGACAACCGGACAGTCGGTTTTCTATGCGGTTGACAAAACCAGACGGTCGGTTTTGAAATGGGCTCGGCCAGCACGCCGCCACCAGGCACCAGCGGCATGCCACCAGGACACCAGTGGTTGATCACCTGCCGGTCAGCGCAGGGGAATTGCGAGGAATCGATGACTGCGGCGTTACTGGAACTGAACGATCAAGAACGTTCGGTCATGTGGGAACGGGCCGAACAGATCGTGCACCAAGGCCCCGATGCCGTCCGCCCCGACGACCTGCCCGAGCGGGTGCGGCAAGCGGTACGGCGCTTCGGCGAGGACTCGGGCACGACGGGTTTCCTGCTGCTGCGCGGCCTGGAGGTCGGCGAGCTCCCGCCCACCCACTCCGACGGCGAACCCGCGACCCTGCCGGGCCACGGCACGGCCGGCCTGGCCATGATCATCGCCGAGACGCTCGGCACCATGATCGGCTACGCCGACGAGAAGAACGGCGACCTCGTCCACAACGTGCAGCCGCTGCCCGGCGAGGAGACCCGGATCGAGGGCTCCGGCTCGGTGGCGTTCGACTTCCACATCGAGAACGTCCACCACGCCCTGCGCCCGGACTTCATCGGCCTGATCTGCCTGCGGCAGGACCACGACAAGGTCGCCGCGACCCGCGTCTCCTCCGTCCGGGAGGCCGTCGAGCGGCTCAAGCCGTCGACCCTGGACGTCCTGCGGGAATGCCAGTTCTACAGCAACTACCCGGGCTCCTTCACCCGGGACAGCACCGTGGAACCCGCGCCGGCCGGCCCCCACCCGGTCCTCTTCGGCGACGCCGGCAAACCGCTCATGCGCTTCAACTCACACAACACCGTCTCCCTGAGCAAGGCGGGCCGCGCCGCCCTGCGCGCGCTGGCCGAGGCACTGGAGGAGGTCTGCCACGAGGTGATCATGCAGCCGGGCGACTGCGCCCTGCTGGACAACCACGTCGCGGCGCACGGACGGTCGGCGTTCACCCCCCGCTACGACGGGCAGGACCGGTGGCTGCGCCGGTTCTACTCCATCCAGTCCGTTCCCCGTTCGGTACTGCAGATGATGGGCGGATCACGCGTCATCCCGCCGATCCCGGCCATCCAGGGCATCTGGTGAACCCGCCGGAGACCCCGATGACCGAACTCGACGCGTTGCTGTCGCTCGCCGATTTCGAGCAGCGGTGGACGGCGCAGGCGGACCCGCCCATCGCCCAGTACGTGGCGGGCGGGGCCGGTTCGGACAGCGTGGTGGCGGCCAACACCGCCGCGTTCGGCGACGTGTGGCTGCAGCCGCGGGGACTCCACGACGGTCCGCACACACTCGACACGTCGGTCACCGTACTGGGCCACACCCTCGCCATGCCGCTCCTGCTCGCCCCCACGAGCCCGCAGCGGCTGGTGCACCCGGACGCCGAACTGGCCACCGCGCGCGCGGCGGCCCGCCACGGCCTGCTGTCGGTCGTCAGCACCGACTCGCACCACCCCTACGCCGACATCGCGCGCGAGACGCCCGGACACACATGGTTCCAGCTCTTCCCCTACCGCTCCCGCGCGGACGTCGAGGCCACCTTGGCGTACGCGGAGGAGTGCGGGGCCTCGGCCATCGTGGTCACGGTCGACGCGTCGTTCGCGGCCCGCCGGCTGACCACCCTGCGGGCCGGGTACCGGCTGCCCCCGGGAGTCGACTACGGCACCCTGCGCGCACTGGGCATCCTGCGAGGCGACCCGCCGGCCAGCGGACGGCACGAGAAACTCCCCGTCACCTGGGCCGACCTGGAGTGGATCCGCAACCGGACCCGGCTGCCGCTGCTGGTCAAGGGCCTGGTGCGGCCGGCCGACGTCCGGCGCTGCGTCGAACTGGGCATGGACGCGACCATCGTCTCCAACCACGGTGGCCGCCAGCTGGACGGTGTCGTACCCGCCCTGTTCGCCCTCCGCTCGGTCGTCGAAGCCGTACCGCGCGACCACCCGGTGCTGCTCGACGGCGGAATCCGCTCCGGGACCGACATCGCCAAGGCGATCGCGCTCGGCGCACGGGCCGTGTGCATCGGCAGGCCCTATCTGTGGGGCCTCGGACTCGGCGGCCAGCAGGGGGTGGAGCGCGTCCTGGACATCCTGCGCGCCGAGTTCGACGACGCCCTGCTGCAACTGGGCATCAACACGGTGGACAAGCTGGACGACACGTTCGTGACGGCGGCGCGCCGTCTGACGGCCGTGGCCGCCGGCTGACCCGCCACGGGGACGACGAAGCGAAGGAAGCAGCGGCTCGATGGCGACTCCGAAGGCACACAGCGGCACACCCCCGCGTCCCGTGCGCGCCCCGGGCGGGCACGGGAACGGCGGGGTGCTCGCCGGTATCGCCCTGGCGGTCGCGGCCGCCGCCGCGATGGGCGGTGCCGCCCCCGCCCTGAAGGCCATGGGAACCGCCGGTCTGTCGGCGGTCGACATCATCCAGGCCCGCGCGGTCGTGGGCGCCGTGCTGCTGATGCTCATCGCGGCGGTCGTGCACCGCGGCCGCCTGCGGGTCAGGGTCCGCGACTGGTGGCTGGTCCTGGTGTACGGCACGGTCAGCCTCGCCGTGAACCAGGTCGCCTTCACCATGGCCCTGACCCGGCTGCCCGTGGGTGTCGCGCTGCTGGTGGAGTACCTGTCGCCGGTGCTGGTCGCCCTCTGGGTACGGCTCGTGCAGGGAAAGCAGCTCTCCGGGCTGGTCTGGCTGGGGATCGCGCTCGCCCTCGGCGGCCTCGCGCTGACCGGGCGGGTGTGGTCCTCCGGCGGCGATCTCGACCGGGCCGGCCTGGCGCTCGCCCTGCTGGCGGCCCTGACCATGGCGAGCCGCTTCCTGCTCGCCGAACGAGGACTGCGCGCCTACGAACCCCTGGTGATGTCGGCATGGGGCACCACCGTGGACGCCGCGGTCCTCACCCTGGTGGGCGTGATCGACCCCTTCCCCTTCTCCGCGCTGTGGCGGGACGCCGCGCTGAACGACCACTCCCTGCCGGTGTGGGGGCTGGTGGTCTGGGTGGGCGTGATCGGCATGGCCGGCGGGCTGGCGCTGGGCGTCGCGGCGCAGCGCCGGCTGCCGCCCACCTCGGCCAGCCTGATGCTCACCCTGGAGGTGGTGGCCGGAGCCGTCGCCGCCTACCTGGTGCTCGGCGAGGTGCTGACACCGCCGCAGCTGGCCGGGTCCGTGCTGATGCTCCTGGGCATCGTCCTGTCCCAGTCGGCCGCCCTGCGGCGCCGGCCGCCCGCAGAGGCCGCCGTCACAGATCCGGCACCGGGCGGGGACCGCGGGAGCGGGAGACACAGATCGGCATGAGACCGCCGGCCGCGCGCTCCTCCTCGGTCAGGAGGCTGTCGCGGTGTGCCGGGACACCGTCCAGCACGACGGTCTCGCAGGTGCCGTACATGCCCACCCGCCCGTTCCGGGTGAACGCCGCCGCGCTGCACTCCTACAGCCTCACGCCGAACAACCGCACCCGCTACCTGGCCGAACTGCGTTCCGGTTCCGAGCTGCTGGCCGTGGACACCGACGGCAGGACGCGGCGGGTCGTGGTCGGCCGGATCAAGATGGAGAGCCGCCCGATGCTGCTGATCGAGGCGGAGTCGCCCTCCGGCGGCAAGGTGAACGTGATCGCCCAGGACGACTGGCACGTGCGGGTACTCGGCCCCGGCGGCAGCGTCCACAACATCACCGAACTCAAGCCCGGCGACGTCATCCTCGGCTACGCGCTCACCGACCAGCGCCATGTCGGCTGCCCCATCCGGGAGTTCCAGCAGGAGCAGTGAGCCAGGACCGCCCGTCGGCCCCGTGTCACGGCCTCGGCGGACCGGGCCTCGCCTCAACCGAGTCGCGCGAGCGCGTCCTTCGTCGCCTCGTCGGCCGGGAAACGGGCCAGCAGGTGCACGCGCGGGTCGTCCGCGGCGATCAGCTTCGACTGGCGCAGGGTGAGCCGGCCCACCCTCGGGTGCGCGAAGTCCTTGTACACGGTCCGGTAGTCGGCGACGTCGTGCCGCTGCCAGAAACGGGCGAAGTCGGGTGTGTGGGCCAGCAGATCGGCCACCACCTCCGCGTAGCGGGGGTCCGCGGGCTCCTCGTCGGCGCGCATCCGGAACTGGGCGAGCACCTGCGTGGCCTGGGCCTCCCAGTCCGTCATCAGGGAACGCGCGGGCCGCCAGCCGAAAATGACCCACAGCATGTTGCGGCGCTCGGCCGGCAGCGCGCCGAAGTCCGTGAAGAGCGCCGCCTCCGCCCGGTTCCAGGCCACCACGTCCCAGTGGTGGTCCAGCAGCATCGCCGGATTGGGCTGCAGGGCGTCCAGCAGGGCTTGGAGCTGCTCGTTGCGGCCAGGGCAGCCGCGCACCTCGCCGAGATCCGGGGGCAGTTCGTTGCTGAGCCGGTACAGGTGCCGGATCTCCGGCGCGGAGAGCCTCAAGGCCCGCGCGAGCGAGGCGAGCACCTGACGCGAGACCTTGATGTCCCGGCCCTGCTCCAGCCACGTGTACCAGCTCAGGCTCACCCCGGACAGCGAGGCCACCTCCTCGCGGCGCAACCCGGGGGTACGGCGGCGCGAGAAGTCGGAGATTCCCACGTCCTCGGGAGACAACCGCTCGCGCCGCGACCTCACGAACGCCCCGAGCGTACGGCGGCCGGTGTCACCCAGATCCCTCATGGCTGCCATCGGCCCAGGCTAGCAGCGCGTACCGGCCGTTCCCCCGGGGCGCCCCCGGTCCGCGCGGCGGGCGTCCGGGCCGGGAGCCCCGCGGCGCACGCCCGGGCCGCCGGCACCTGCGGCCCGGCACGTTCAAGTGTTCCGCGCCAGGCGGTTGAACGGCCGCGCCGGTGCCGCGCACGCGAGGCTGTGAGTATTTGTCTCCTGGCTGCCCGCCCGCCGACGGCGCACGATCGGGACCGTAAAACCTTTGCGCCTCTCGTGGAAAGGCCCTGCCGTGTCCCAAGACGTACAGCCCGAGACGACCGGGTCCGCCCTCCCGCCGAGCGCGCCGGCCGACTCGCCCCCGGCGCCGCAGACCGCGGCGCGGGTGCCGCCCGCGCTCGCCGTGGCCTGTTTCCTCAGCAACTTCGACCGCTTCGCGATCACCCCCCTGCTGATGGCCATCGCCACCGGATTCCACGTCCGGCTCGGCCAGGTCGTGCTGGTCGCGAGCGGCTACTTCTTCGCGTACGGGTGCGCCCAGCCGGTGTGGGGCATGCTGTCCGACCGCTACGGGCGCATGCGGGTCATCCGCTTCACCCTGTGCGCCGCGGCGGTGTGCGGACTGGTGTCCGCGGCCGCACCCGACCTGACCACGCTCGTGATCCTGCGGATCGCCACCGGGGCGTTCTTCGGGGCGGTCGTCCCCGCCTCCCTGACGTACGTGGGCGACACCGTCCCCGCGGCCGTACGCCAGCGGGCCCTGTCGGATCTGCAGCTGGCCCTCGCCATCGGCACCGCGGCCGCCACCCTGGTCGCCGGCGCAGCAGCAGCCCTGTTCAGCTGGCGGGTGATGCTGGCGCTGTCCGCCGTGCTGGCCGCGGTCACGGTCGCCGGCATGCGCGGACTGTCCGAGTCCCGTGCCGACACCACCCTGCGCCGGCCGTCCGAACAACTCGCCTCGGTGCTGCGGCGGCGCTGGTCCTGGCTGGTCATGGCCTTCGGCCTGGTCGAGGGCGCGGTACTGCTGGGCTGCTTCACCTTCCTGGCCCCGGCCCTCGAGGACGGGGGGATCGGTGCCCTGGGCGCGGGCGGTGTGACCGCCCTGTACGGCGCGGGCACCCTGGGCTTCTCGCGGCTGCTGAAGCGGGTGGCGATGCGCCCGGCGTGGTCGCTGCTGGCCGCCGGCGGCGTGATGATGGCGGGCGGCTTCCTGGTCGCCGCCGCCGGCCCGAACGTGTGGGGGATCGGCGCCGCCGCGATCCTGCTGGGCGGCGGCTGGTCGTTCTTCCACTCCTCGTTGCAGAACTGGGCCACCACGCTGGTGCCCGAGGCCCGCGGCACGGCCGTCGCGCTGTTCGTGGCCTCCCTGTTCGTCGGCAGCGCGATCGGCTCGGGCCTCGGCGGCACGCTCGCCCAGCACGGCCACTACCAGCAGCTGTTCCTCCTCGCGGCGGCCACCGCCGTACCCCTGACCGTGTGCGCCGCCTGGCTGCGCACCCGCTACACGCCTACCGGCTCCTGACCCGGGCCGGCCGCGGCCCCGCGGACTCCAGGGCACCGTCCTTTCCCCGGGGACGGTGCCCTGGTCACCCCGGGCGACGAGCGGACCCGTGTACGACCCAGCGGCAGCCCGGGCCCACCGCGCTGATCTGCGGACCGGCGGCGAACCAGAGCGGGAAGAGACCGACGACGCGGCCGGGCTGCGGCGGCGTATCGGCCGCGTGCCCGATCAGTACGCGGGTTCCGCCCCGGACGCCCGCGGCAGCCCGGGGGTCTCCAGCGGCTCGCACCACAGGCCGTACACACCCGGCGCGAACGGCCCCGTGCTACCCGCTCTGCGCGGCTTTCGCGGAACGGAAGGCGAACGTCCCCAGCAACGCCAGCGCGGCCATGACGGCGGCGGCGGCGAACGCGGCGGTGATACCGCTGTTCAAGGCCTCCTTCGGCGCGTCGGCGTGGCCCCGGACGGACGACCCGAGGAGCGTGGTCAGGATCGCCAGGCCCAGCGTGACCCCGGTCTGCTGAATGGTCTGGAGCGCCCCCCCGGCGGCACCGGCCACCCCGGACGGCACGTTCGCCATGATGATCACGCTGAGCGGCATCAGCCCCAGCCCGGTGCCGCAGCCGATCAGCACACTCGCGGCGAACACCAAAGGGAAGTAACCGGTACCGGGCGTCAGCCGCGTCAGCAGGACCAGCCCGGCCACCAGCAGCACGCAGCCGGTCATGGTCACCGCCTTCGGCCCGAACCGCCGCAGCAGCCGCGGCACCAGCCGGATCATCGCGAACATCAGGACGGCCGTCGGAAGGAACGCCAAACCGGTCGACAGCGGACCCATGCCGCGCACGTCCTGCAGATACAGGGACAGGAAGAAGAACATCGACATGCTCGCCATGTAGCCGACGAACACATTGGTGTACGCGACCGCGCGGTTGCGGTCGGCGAACAGCACCGGCGGCAGCAGCGGCTGCGCCGCCCGCCGCTCCAGGAGGAGGAAGACCACGATCAGCGCGGCGCCCGCGAGGAGCGCGAGGCCGCTGGCCACATCACCCCACCCGTGCGTCGCGGACCGGATGAAGCCGAACACCAGGGCGGCGACACCGCCCGTCGCGGTCAGCGCGCCCGGCAGGTCCAGCCGGGCCTCCCGCCTGGGCGTGACCGGCAGGTACCGCCCGGCCAGCACGATGGCCGGCACACCCAGCGGAACATTGATGAACAGCACCGCCCGCCAGCCGAGCCACTGGGCCAGCACACCACCGAGGATCAGACCGACCGCGAACCCGACACTGGCCATCCCCGAGTACAGCGCCAGCGCGCGCACCCGGGCCTTCGGCTCGGTGAAGACGGTGTGCAGCAACGCCAGCGCGTTCGGTCCGGCCATGGCGGCACCCGCCCCCTGCACCACCCGGGCGGCCAGCAGCCAGGCGGCCGACTGCGCCAGACCCCCCGCCAGCGACGCCGCGGTGAACAGGACGACGCCCGCGACGAACATCCGCCGCCGGCCGAACAGATCACCCGCCCGGCCGCTGACCAGCAGCAGCCCGCCGAACGTCAGGGTGTACGCGTCCAGGACCCACGGCAGACCGGTGGCCGTGAAGTCCAGGTCGGCCCGGATCCGGGGCAGCACGACGTTCATGACCGTGACATCGAGGATGATCAGCAACTGGCAGCTGAGCAGGATGGCCAGCACGGCGTGAGGACGCAGGGGACGGCTGCCTTTGCCGGCCCGGCTGCCCGGGAGCGCTGTGACGTCAGACATGGGGACTCCGTGAAGGGGGGAAGGAACCGGCGGCCGGACACACCCGGCACATCAACCGACCGAGATGCGGCGCAGCTTTCGCGGAGCGTCGACGCAGTAGGCGGCACGCCCGTGCACGACCCGCTGGTTGTCCATGACCAGGACCTGGCCGACCCGCCACCGGTGGGCGTACATCACCTCCGGAACCGTCAACCACCGGTCCACCAGGGCGAAGAGCTCCAGGCTCTGCTCCTTGGTGCGGCCCACCACGGCCGCCCCGTAGTTGCGCTCCGGATCCTCGGGATAGTCCAGCCCGATCTGCAGCGTGTCCCCGCCGGTCACCGGGTCCACCTGCACCGGCGCCACGACCGGGTTGCCGCCGGGCCGCTCCACGTAGAAGCCCGAGACCCTGGACCAGTACTCGATCCGGATGCCGCGCAGGGTCTCCACCAGCTCGGCGGGAGCCGTCGCGAAGAACGCGCTGCTGCCGGCGATCAGCGTCTCACCGCCCTCGTCCGGGGCCTCCAGGCACTCCAGCCCGATGTAGCGGACCGGGTGTGCGTTCAGGATCGCGTCGACGTGCATCGGTATGGCACCGGTCCGGAACTGCGAGTTGTCGGTCCCCGGCCGCTGCTCCTGGACGAGCTGGGTGCCGAACCGGTACGACACCGCCGTGCCGAGCGGCGCCATGATGTCCTCCAGGGACAGCCCGTCCGGGCCGTCGGGTTCCAGGACGACGAAGCCGTGACGCCGCAGCTTCTCCAGATACGGTGAGGGCGCGCTGCGGCCGCAGCGCGCGTCGGCGGCCGAGCGCCGCATGTCGGTGGTCGTGAGGTCCATGGTCCTGTCTCCTCGCAGGTCGGTGACGGGGCGCCGGGCGCGGCTCAGCCGGCGCCGATCAGCTCCGCCCGGGCGTAGCCGGCCGCGGCCGTGCCGAACTGGAGCGTCGCGTGGGAGCTCGCGGTGTGCAGGTCGCGCCACAACCGCTGCAGGACCGAACCGGTGCTGTGTCCGGCGGTGCCGGAGGCCCGCATGAGGCGGTCCACCGCGCGCACCAGCAGCTCGGCGGCGAGGGCACAGTCCCGCTGGTGGCGCGCCACGTCCGAGCGGGTCACGGCCGGCGCGGTGTCGACGACCCGCGCGACGCGGTCGAGGAGCAGTTCGGCCGCGTCGATCTCGCCGGAGCTGCGCGCGAACACATCCGCGAGGTGGGCGACCACCGGGTCGTACACATCCGCCCGCCCCCGCAGTTTCGCGCCGGTCAGCCGCCGCCAGTACCGCAGCGCGCCGTGGGCGGCGCCGAGCATCGGCAGGCAGAACAGGAAGGTGTTCACGGCCGGCAGCGGTACCGGCCGGCCGTCCGGCCCCGGCCGCGGGGCGTCCGTCTCGGTGAGGAGGCCGGCGGGGAAGGTCATCGGGTCCGGGACGAAGACCTGCTCGGCGACCACCGTGTGGCTGCCGGTGGCCTGCATCCCGACGTCGTCCCAGGTCCGTTCGACGAGGACCGAGGCGCGCGGCACCAGGCAGACCCGCTGCCCGGGACCGCCCTCCCCCCGCACGGCGGCGACCAGGAGGATCCAGTCGGCCCGCTCCGAGGAGGACACCGCCGGCCAGGCCCCGGACAGCAGCCAGCCGCCCGCCACCGCGGTGGCGGTGCCCCGGGGCGTCACGCCGCCGGCGATGAGCACGTCGGGCCCGCCCGCCCACAGCTGCCGCTGCCCGGCCGGCGGCAGGTGGTTCGCCGCGCGGGTCATCAGCCCGGCCACCACCGCGCACCAGGCCGTCGCCGGGCACTCCGCGCCGATGACCACGGCCGCCTGCTTCAGTTCCGCGAACGTCCCGCCGGAGCCGCCGAGCGATGCCGGCACGAAATGACGGGCGGCACCGGCGGCGACGAGCGCTGCGATGACATCGGCGTCGGGCGTGCGGGCGGCCTCCGCCTTCCCGGCCCGCCGCCCCGCCAGTTCGGCGATGCCCCGGGCCTGCTCCACCAGCGTCGAGAATCCGGTCGCCGTCACGCCGGCCTCACCTCCCGACCGCGTGCCGCGAGAGGATCTCCGCGGCCAGCCGCGCGACGGTCACCGGCTCGCCGAAGATCCTGGCGACGGCGAACTCCACATCGAACTCCTCCTCCAGGACGGACAGCAGCCGGACCATGACCAGCGAGCCGACCCCCGCGCCGATGAGGTCCGCCTCGTACTCGTCGGGCCCGATCCCGTAGCCCTGCCGACGCAGCTGTTCGACGATCGCGTCGATCACCTCTGGTTCGCTCACTGCCATCCGCCTTCGATCTCGTCCTGTACGTGCCGCAGGTTCTGCGCCGCGAACACGTCGAAGTGCCCACCGCTCAGCGCGACGGTGCGCACCGCCGGCGCCCATTCCCGCCAGGCGTCCGGGTCCGGTTCGGCCGGCCCGTCACTCGCGCGGAACTGGACGACCGGTACCCCTACCGGGGCCGGCCGCCAGTCGCGCAGCAGCAGCTTGTTCTGCCGGTACACCTCGAACCTCCGGCGCAGCACCGGGTCGGTGTGCACGTCCTGCTCCGAGACCACGACACCGCCCGCCTGCCGGATGTCGTCGACGAACCCGGACACCATCGCCGCGTCGAAGTCCTCGCAGTGGCGTGCCGCCGCCGACACCGGGGTGTCGAGCACGACGACCCGGCTGACCGGGTACGCCGCCGCCCGCGCCGCCTCCACGGCGAGCGCGCCGCCGAACGACCAGCCGACCAGGACGCACGGCACCTTTGGGCCGTCGAACCGCCCCGCCAGGTGGCGCAGGCACAGGTCCGCCGCGAAGGCCATGCCGGCATCCGCGGAGACGGGCGTATCGAAAGGCCGGTCGAAGCCGAGCACATGGACGTCGAGGTCGCCCGGCAGGT
>NZ_BNEA01000019.1 GCF_016860525.1 Streptomyces rubradiris | reverse complement strand
CGGGGCGAACTGCTCGGCCGATGCCTTGTAACCGATCTTCAGTCCCATGCCCCCATTAATAGGCCGCGCCGGAAGCGATCCCCATCCCCCGGCCTGACGGTTGGCGGTGCGAACACGCCGCACCAGCGGGTTCGGCATGAGCGTCCAACGAGTCCGTGCAAGGCGGCTGTTGAGACGCTTAGCAAGGTGAGGGATGTCCGGCCGGTTCGGTCCGGTTCTACGGTGGCTGGCGAGTAGCGCGGAATCGGGCCGTACGAGAGAAGTGAGTTTCATGAGCGTGAAACAATCCGAACGGATACTGTCCAACTTTCTCGCCTATCTCGACGGGCTGCGCGAGCGCGGAGCCGTGCACTTCGACGACAAGATCAAGGCGTGGCACGTACTCGATTACCACGACGTCCTGCAGGTGCTGACCGACTCGGCGGCCTTCTCGTCCGACGTCGCCCCGCTGGCTCCCAAGCAGGAAGACTTCGATCTGTTCAAGAAGGGCAACTTCGGGGCGGACGATCCGGTGCACCGGCGGCTGCGCGGCCTGGTCAGCCGCGCGTTCACCCCGAAGATGATCGCCGGACTTGAACCCCGGATCACCGAGGTGACCTTGCAGCTGCTCGACGACGCGGACGCCGGCGGCGACCAGTGGGACCTGATCGAGCAGCTGGGCTACCCGCTGCCGTTCATCGTCATCGCCGAGATGCTCGGCATCCCGGTCAGCGACCGCGCGTTCGTCCGGCGGCTGTCCGACACCTTCTTCGAGGTGCACAACGTCGATCCGGAACAGTCGCTGGATTCCCTCGGGGAGAGCGCGGTGAACAATGTCGCGCCGCTGCTGCGCGAGTTGAACACCCACCTGCTGGAGTTCGTCCGCCGCCGCCGCAAGAACCCGGGCGACGACCTCACCAGCAAGCTTCTGGAGGTCGAGGTCGACGGTGTGCGGCTGGACGACGAGGAGACCGTCGGCTTCCTCGGCCTGCTGCTGCTCGCCGGCCACGTCACCGCGACCTCCACCCTGGGCAACACGGTTCTCGCGTTGCACGAGAACCCCGAGGTGTGGACGCAGCTGCGGGCCGATCCCGCGCTGATTCCGGCCGCGGTCGAGGAGTCGATGCGCTACCGGCCTCCGTTCCCCCGTCTCGGGCGGCAGGCGACGAAGGACGTCGAGATCGGCGGGCAGAAGATCCCGGCCGGCGCCTTCGTCCTGGCGTGGCTGACCACCGCGAACCGCGATGACCGCGTCTTCGCCGACCCGGACCGGTTCGACATCCACCGGGCCCCCAACCCGCACCTGACGTTCGGCAAGGGCATGCACTTCTGCCTCGGCGCGCCGCTGGCGCGGCTCGAGGTGGGGATCGCCCTGCGCCTTCTGATGGAGCGGTACAGCGACATCCGCGTACGCGACGACCTACCGGTCAACCTGCGCAACCCCTGGGCGATGATCGGCGTCAACCAGCTGCCCATCGAGGTCCGCAAGGGCTGACGGACCGAAGCACGGGCCCAGCGGTGGAGCAGCCGAAGTGTGCTGCCCACCTGCTGGGCCTTTTTCTCGTTCAGCGGCCCCCACAGCCCGCGGACGGGCGCCCTTTCAGCGTGGGGTGAACCATGGCCTTGTGACGGAGAAGACCGTCACGGCCGATCCGTTCGAGGTGGTGTCCGGCGAATATCCCGTGCTCTGCAACGGCGAGGGCCAGTTCTCGCTCCGGCCCGGCTTCGCCGATGTGCCCCCAGGCCGGGGCGTGGCCGCCGGCCCCGGCACGCGGCAGGCGTGCCTGGTCCTCATCAGGCAGTGGCGCCGGCCGGTTTCCGGCCGGCCCCGGCGCCACCGTCCAGCTCGGCTCCGGCGATCAGCTGCCGGAGCCGAGCGCCCGCTTGATCAGACTGTCGACGTCCATGATGTCGATGAGCTCGTCGGCGGCCGCCTCCGGCCCGGGGCCCTCGTCCGATGCCCTGGCCCCGCCCGCCTCGGCGTCGGCCAGGCCGAGCAGCGTCTCCAGGACACCGGCCTCCTTGAGGCGCTGGTAGGGCACCGAGGCCAGGATCCGCCGTACGTCCTCCTCGCGGACATCCGCGTCGTCCTCGGCCTCGAGCAGTTCCGAGCGCAGGTATGCGACCACCGCCTGCGGGGTCGGACAGTCGAAGATCAGTGTGGCCGGCAGCCTCAGCCCGGTGGCGGTGATCAGGCTGTTGCGGAAGTTGACGGCCGCCAGCGAGTCGAAACCGGCCTCCTGGAACGCCTGGGCCGCGCCGATCCCGTCGGCACCACCGTGACCGAGGACCATGGACGCCTGGCTGCGCACCAGCCGGAGCAGGATCCGGTCCTGTTCGGCCCCGACCGCGCGCAGCGACGTCATCAGCGACGACGCGCTCTCGGCAAAGTCGTCGGAGGGCTGTGCCGCCTCGATCGCCGCCGCGGCCTCCGGCAGGTCGTCGAAGAGCGGGCTGGTGCGGGCCGACGTGAACGGCACGATGAAGGCGCTCCAGTCCATGTCGGCGATGACCACCGATTCCGTGGCGGCCTGGACCGCCTGGTCCAGCGCGGCTGTCGCCGTGTCGGGTGTCATCGGGATGACGCCGCGCCGCCGGAGCTGGGCCAGCGTCTCCTCGTCCATTCCCGCGCCGCCCGCGGTCAGCGCACCCCAGGCGATCGCCTGCGCCGGGACGCCGTCCGCCCGCAGACGCCGCACCAGCGCGTCGAGGACCGCGTTCGCCGCGCCGTAGGCGGCTTGACCGCCACCGCCCCAGATGCCGGCGATCGAGGAGAAGACGATGAACGCGTCGAGCGGAAGGTCCGCCGTCAGCTCGCTGAGCCAGACCGCGGTGTTCACCTTGGCCCGGAAGACCTCCGTGACCTCCGCGTCACCGGTCTCGTCGATCAAGCTGGTCAGGGACAGGTCGGCGGCGTGGACGACCGCGGTCAACGGGCGGCCCGGAGCGTGGACCAGGCCGGCGAGCGCGTCCCGGTCGGCGTCCGCGCACGACTCGACGACGGTGCCCTTGTCCAGCTTCGCCACCTCGTCGCGCAGTGACTCGACCCGCTCGCCGGGCTCGCGCCCGCTGGTCGTGACCACCAATCGCTCGGCGCCTGCCCGCGCCAGCCACAGCGAGGCGTAGCGTCCGAGGCCCTCCGCACCGCCGGTGACCAGGACCGTCCCGTGCGGCCGCCACTGCCGTTCGCCCCCGGTCCCGGCCGGATGGGGGGCACGCCGCAGGCGCCGGACATGGACGCCGGTCCGTCGGATCGCCACCTGGTCCTCACCGGACACGCCGGTCAGCACGCCGAGCAGGTGCCGGACGGCACGGCCGTCCGGTTCGGCGGGCAGATCGATCAAACCGCCCCACTGGTTCAGGCGTTCGAGCGCGGCCGCCCGGCCGAGTCCCCACACCGCCGCCTGGGCCACGTGGGCCGGCCCGGCGACGGCGTCGCGGACACCGACGCTGACCGCGCCCTGGGTCAGGCACCACAGGGGCGCGGTGGCACCGGCCGCGGCGAGCGCCTGGATCAGGGTCAGGGTGGAGGTGGTGAGCGCCGCGGCATCCGGCCGGTGGCTCTCCATCCGGTCCGGGAGCGCGAGCAGGGACAGGATGCCGGCGATCCCGTCGTCGGTGAGGAAACCGCCCAGCCTGCGGGCGAGTTCGTCCCTGGACAGGCCGGTTTCCACCGCGCAGGGCACGACGTCGAGGCCGTTGGCCCGCAGCTGGTCGAGCAGACCGTCGCGCAAGACGTCCGCGGTCTCCGGCGTGATGACGAGCCAGCGGCCGGCGGGCACGCCCAGGGCCTCGCGCGGGGGCGAGGCCCAGCCGATCGCGTACCGGAGTCGCTCCGAGACCGACCAGTTCTCGCGTGCCTTGCGCCAGTCGGCGAGGGCCGGCAGTACCGCGTCCAGGGCCTGGCTCTGGTGGGCGGACAGTTTGAGCATGGTGGCCAGAGCCGCCGGATCGGCGTCGTCGATGGCGTTCCAGAAGCCGGCATCCGTCGCCCGGCCGGCCGGTTGGTCGTTGTCCGCGGCGGCTTCGGCCAGCCAGAAGTGCTGGCGGTCGAAGGCGTAGGTGGGCAACTCGACCGTGTGCCGGGACGGTTGCGCCGGCAGTGTCGCGCTCCAGTCGAGCGGCACACCGCCGGCGAAGAGCCGCGCGGCCGCGGCGAGGAAGGATGCCGGACCGTCGGCGCCCCGGCGCAGCGTGCCGGAGACGATCGGTCGCCCGGCGCCGCGCAGCGGGCCGTCCGGGTCGTCGATGACGTCGGTCATCGGCTGCACCAGGACCGGATGCCCGCTGACTTCCAGGAACACTCCGAAGCCCTCGGTCAGCAGACTCGCCACGGCCGGGCCGAAGCCGACTGGCCGCCGCAGGTTCTGGTACCAGTAGTCCGCGTCGAGGCAATGGCCGTCATCGACCCAGCCACCGGTCACCGTCGAGTAGAACGGTATGCGCGGAGGCCGGGTGTCGATCCCGCTCAGCGCCGTCGCCAGGACGTCCCTGATGCGTTCGACGTGGTGGGTGTGCGAGGCGTAGTCCACCGGCACCGGGCGGGTCCGTACGCCGTCCCGGGTCAAGGACTCCAGTGCCTCCGCCAACGACTCCTCGTCACCGGCGACGACCACCGAGGACGGGCTGTTCACCACGGCCACCTCGAGCCGGCCGGCCCAGGCCGCCAGCCGGTCGTTGGCCTCGTCCGCGCCGAGCATCACCGACGCCATGCCGCCCCGGCCGGACAGTGTGGTCGCGATCGCCTGGCTGCGCACCGCGACGATGCGGGCGGCGTCGGCCAGCGACAGGACACCGGCGACGCACGCCGCCGCGATCTCCCCCTGGGAATGGCCCACCACCGCGTCGGGCCGCACGCCCAGCGACTCCCAGAGCGCGGCCAGGCCGACCATCATCGCGAAACTCGCCGGCTGGACGACGTCCACGCGGCCGAGGGTCTGTTCGTCCGCCTCGCCGCGCAGGACATCGGTCAGCGACCAGTCCACCCAGGGTCGCAGTGCCCGCGCGCACTCGTCGATCCGTGCCCGGAAGACCGCGGAACCCTCCAGCAGCGTGCGCCCCATGCCCGCCCATTGCGCTCCCTGGCCCGGGAAGACGAGAACCAGTCGGCCGGGTGCTCCGGAGCCGGTCACGCTGCCCGTGGTCAGGTTGGGCGTCACCTCGCCGCGGGCGAGCGCGGCGAGGCCGGTCAGCGCCTCGTCCCGCGAGCCGGCCAGCACGACCGCTCGCTCCGGCAGCGTCGCCCGGCCACGCACCAGCGCGTCCGCCACCGCCGGCAGCGTCGGTTCGCCGCTCTGAGCGGGGCTGTCCAGAAACATTCGCAGCCGGGTGGCCTGCGCGCCGAGTGACCGGGCGCTCTTGGCGGACACCACCAGCGGCACGATGTTCGTCGCGAGCGCCTTCAACGGCTCCGGGTCCTCGGAGGGGGCGGTCGCGGCCTCCTCGGCCGGGGCCTGCTCGAGGATCAGGTGCGCGTTGGTTCCGCTGGCACCGAACGCGGAGACGCCGGCCCGCCGGGGCCGGCCGGTCCGCGGCCACTCCCGCGGCTCGGTCAGCAGGGCGAGGGTGCCTGCCGACCAGTCCACCTGTCCGGTCGGTTCCTCGACATGGATGGTCGGCGGCAGCACACGGTGCCGCAGCGCCTCGACCATCTTGATCACGCCGGCCACACCGGCGGCCGCCTGGGTGTGCCCGATGTTGGATTTCAAGGACCCGAGCCACAGCGGCTGCCCTGCATCCCGGGCCTCCCCGTACGTGGCAAGCAGTGCCCCCGCCTCGATCGGGTCGCCGAGCACCGTGCCGGTCCCGTGGGCCTCCACCGCGTCGACGTCGGCGGGACCTATGCCGGCCGAGGCGAGTGCCCGCCGGATCACCCTTTGCTGGGCCGCCCCGTTCGGCGCGGTCAGCCCGTTGGACACACCGTCGGAGTTGACCGCCGACCCGCGAATCGTGGCCAGCACACGGTGACCGCGCTGCCGGGCCACCGAGAGCCGCTCCAGAAGCACGACGCCGGCGCCCTCGGACCAGCCGGTGCCGTCCGCGGTGGACGAGAACGTCTTGCACCGGCCGTCGGCGGAGAGCCCGCGCTGGCTGGAGAACTCGACGAACGCCTCCGGGCTGGCCATCACCGTGGCCCCGCCCGCCAGCGCCATCGTGCACTCGCCGTGCCGGAGGGCCTGCGCGGCCTGGTGGATGGCGACCAGCGAGGACGAGCACGCGGTGTCCAGGGTCACCGCCGGCCCCTCGAAGCCGAAGACGTACGCGATCCGGCCCGAGGCGACGCTCGGCGACGTGCCGGTCATGACGTATCCACGGACCTCCTCGGGAATCCGGTTCAGCCTGGTCGCGTAGTCGTGGTGCACGATCCCGGTGAACACACCGATCTCTTCGCCCCGGGCGGACAGCGGGTCGATGCCGGCCCGCTCCATGGCCTCCCAGGACGCCTCCAGGAGCAGCCGTTGCTGCGGGTCCATGGCCAGTGCCTCGCGCGGGGAGATCCCGAACAGCCCAGGGTCGAACTGGGCGGCGTCGTAGAGGAAGCCGCCCGATCGGGTGTAGGTGGTCCCGGGGTGCGCGGGATCCGGGTGGTAGAGCCCGTCGGTGTCCCAGCCCCGGTCGGTGGGGAAGCCGGAGATCGCGTCGCGTCGCTCGATGACCAGGCGCCACAGGTCGTCCGGGCTCTCCACGCCGCCGGGCAGCCGCACGCCCATGCCGATGATCGCGATGGGCTCGTCGGGGTCGGCCGGGGACACCGGAGCCCGATCGGTCACCTCGGCCACCTCGCCCGCCACCTCGTCGGCCACGTGCGCCGCGAGGACCTTCGGCGTCGGGTGGTCGAAGACCGCCGTCACGGGCAGGTCGACGCCCGTGAGGTCACGCAGCCGGTTACGCAGCCGTACTCCGCCCAGCGAATCGAAGCCCAGGCTCCTGAACGACTGGTCGTCGTCCATCGCGTCGAGATCGGCCGGCTGATAGCCCAGCACGACCGCCACCGACTCCCGGACCACCTCGAGCGCGGCCCGCCGGCGTTCGTTCCGGGACCGGTTCGCCAACCGGGCGGCGACGCTCTCCTGAACGTCCTCCCGGCCGTCGGCCGGCCCGGCCTCGGCCGCGGGGACCGCGTCCCCGAGCGCCGCCTGGTCGAGCCAGTACCGCCGGCTCTGGAACGCGTAGGTGGGCAGTTCGGTGGCCAGGGCCGAGGCGGACGGCCGGCCGCCGACGCCGCGGGCCAGTCCAGGGCCACGCCGCGGACGTGCAGTTCGCCCAGGGCCGCCATCACGTCGGCGACTTCTGCGCCGTCCGCGCGCAGCGTCGCGATGCAGGACGCCGCCGACAACTCCAGGCTCTCCGACGCCATCGTGGTGAGCGCACCCCCCGGCCCGAGCTCCAGGAAGGTCGTCACGCCCTGATCGCGCAGCGATCTGACCGCATCCCCGAACCGGACCGTGGCCTGCACCTGCTCGACCCAGTAGTCGGCGGTGGCCAATCGCTGTCCGGTGTCCGGCCGGCCGGTGACCGTGGACACGACGGGCACCCGGCCCGGCCGGTAGGTCAGCGACTCGGCGACCTCCCGGAACTCGGCGAGCATCGGTCGCATCAACGGTGAGTGGAAGGCATGACTCCCCGGCAGCCGGAGGGTCTTGTGGCCGAAGCGGCGGCTCGCTCCCGCCACCCACAGCAAGGCTGCTACGGCACCGGACAGCACAAGCGACCGGGCGCTGTTGACCGCCGCGACGGGACGACGTCGGGTGCCTCCCCCAAGTTCCGGTGCCACTTCGGCCTCGCTCGCCGGACAGCGACCATGGCTCCGCCGGCCGGTAGCGCCTGCATCAGCCGGGCCCGCGTGGCGACCAGCTTCCCGCGTCGGCCAGGTCGAGCACCCGCTGACGTGCGCGGCGGTGAATCTCTCGATGTAGTGGCCGACGACCAGGTCCGGGCGCAGTCCCATGACTCGTAGAGCCGATACAGGGCGGTTTCCAGAGCGCACAGGCGGCCTGGGTGTAGATCGTCTGATCGATCAGCCGGCCGTTCCACTGCGCGCCCGGGCGGCGAAGACGACGTCGGACAGCGGCGCGCTGGCATGACCGGCCCAGTGGGTCTCGACGGCGCGGCAGGCGTCGGTGAACGCCCTCGGCGTAAGACCGGGAACCTGGCCGCAGAGTTCCCGGCCCAGCCGGGACACTGGCTGCCCTGTACGGGAAACAGGAAGGCCAGCTGCCGTCGCACGGGGCGCCGCGATGGCGGCGCGGCACCCTGGCAGACCGCGCGATCGCCGACCAACTGTCACGATGCCGAACCACAAGGACCGCACGCTGTCGAGCTGCCGCCGCGCCGGTGGCCAGCGCGAGGGCGATGTCGGCAGGCTCCAGCTCCGGCCGCGATGCCACGAAGTCCGCCAGCCGGCGGCCTGGGCACGCAGCGCGGGGGGTGCGACGGAGGAACGGAACCGGAACGCAGCCCCTCGTACGAGGGCGGTCCAGGGCGGGATCCCCGGTCATCATCTCGTCGGGCGTCATGCTACGGCGCTCTCCTCACCCGGCCCTCTTCCAGGATGACGTGAGCATTGGTCCCGCCGATACGAACGACGACACACCAGGCCCGGCGCGGTGTCCGGCACGAGGCCAGTCGCGGCGTTCGGTGAGCAGCCGGACCGCGCCCGCCGACCAGTCCACGTGGGTCGACGGCCGGTCGACGTGCAGCGTCCTCGGCAGGACGCCGTGCCGCATCGCCATGACCATCTTGATCACGCCCGCGACGCCGGCCGCGGCCTGGGTGTGGCCGATGTTCGACTTCACCGACCCGAGCCAGAGCGGTCGGTCGGCCGGCCGGTCCGGCGTAGGTTCTCCAGCACGCCTGCGCCTCGATCGGGTCGCCGAGCGTGGTCCCGGTGCCGTGGCCCTCGACGGAGTCGACCTCATCGCCCCCGCAGTCCGGCCGCGGCGAGCGCCTTGCGGATCACGCGCTGCTGCGACGGGCCGTTCGGCGCGGTGAGGCCGTTGGAGGCGCCGTCGGAGTTCACCGCCGTTCCGCGGACCAGGGCCAGCACCCGGTGGCCCTGCTCACGGGCCCGGGACAGCGGCTCGACCAGAAGGAGTCCGACCCCCTCCGACCAGCCGGTGCCGTCGGCCGTGTCGGCGAACGCCTTGCAGCGGCCGTCGGGGCGAGCCCCCGCTGCCGGGAGAACTCGATGAAGGTCTCCACCGTGCCCATCCCATCACGCGCCCGCCAGCGCCATCGAGCACTCGCCGTTGCGGATGGCCTGCACGGCCAGGTGCAGGGCTACCAGTGAGGACGAGCAGGCGGTGTCCACGGTGATCGCCGGGCCCTCCAGGCCCAGGTGGTAGGCCACCCTTCCGGACAGGACGCTGCCCGAGCTGCCGGTCAGGCGGAACCCTCGACGCCGGACGCGTGGTGCGTGCGTACGGTCCAGTCATGGCTGTTCACCCCGACGAAGACGCCCACATCCTGGGCGTGCAGGCTGTGCGGGTCGATGCCTGCGCGTTCGAGCAGCTCCCACGAGGTCTCCATGACCAGTCGCTGCTGCGGGTCCATCGCCAACGCCTCTTGCGGGGAGATACCGAAGAAGCCGGCGTCGAAGGCGCCCGGGTCGTCGAGGAAGGCGCCGTGGCGGACGTAGGTGGTGCCGGGGTGGTCCGGGTCGGGATCGAACAGCCGGTCGGTGTCCCAGCCGCGGTCGGTGGGGAACTCGGTGACCGTGTCGGTCTCCGCGGACAGGATCCGCCACAGGTCTTCGGGGCTGTGTACGCCACCGGGGAACCGGCAGGCCATCGCGACGATGGCGATCGGTTCCCCGGCCGTCGCCCTCGGCTCCGCGGCCGTCGCCCTCGGCTGCGCGGTGGCCGGCTGGGCCTGCGCGTCGTCGAGGAGCTTGGCCTGCAGGTGGGCCGCCAGCGACCTCGGTCGCGGAAAGTCGAAGATCATCGAGGGGGGCAGGGACAGCCCGGTCGCGGTGGCGAGCCGGTTGCGCAGTTCGAGCGCGGTGAGCGAGTCGAAGCCCGAGTCCTTGAACGTCCGGTCGAGCCGGATCGCGTCGGTGCTCGCGTGGCCAAGGACGAGGGAGCACTGCCGGCGGATCAGGTCGACCAGGGCGTCGAACTGCTCGGCCGGGGGCAGCGCGCTGATCCGGCCGGAGGGGGAGGCCGGCGCCGCCGGAGCCGGCCGTGCGTTCGTGGTCGCCCGGCCGATCGGCCGTTTGCCCCGGACCAGGCTCCGCAGGAGGGCGGCACCCGCGACTGATCGGCCGCCCGGAGCGCGGCCAGGTCGAACCCGGCGGCGACGAGCGCCGCGTCCGGGCCGTCACCGGCGCGCAGGCACTGGTCGAGCAACGCATCCCGTCGCCGTCCGACAGGGCGACCATGCCGATTGTCCGGTTCCGCCGGTGGTCGGCGTGGCCGAGGTGGCGGGTCAGGCCACTGGCCCGGTCCCAGTAACCCCAGGCGATCGAGACCGCCGCCAGGCCGGCGTGCCGCCGTTCCCGCGCCACGGCGTCCAGTGCCGCGTTGGCCGCGGTGTAGTTTCCCTGCCCCGGGTTGCCGAGCACGCCCGCGGCCGAGGAGTAGAGAACGAAGGCGGCGAGACCGAGGTCAGGGTGAGGTCGTCCAGGTGGCGGGCCGCATCCACCTTCGCCCCGAACACGGCGTCGACGCGGTGCGGGGTCGAGCTCGGTGATGACCGCGTCGTCAGTACCCCGGCGGTGTGCACGACCGCGGTCAGCGGGTGGTTCTCTTCGACCATGGACAGCAGCGCCACCACCTGCTCGCGGTCCGCACACATCGGCGGCCACGAGCCGAACGGTTCGCGCCGAGCCCGACCAGTCTCGTCGTGCAGCGCCGCGGCGCCGTCGGCCTCGGGGCCGCGGCGGCCGGCCAGGATCAGATGGCGGACACCGTGCTCGGTGACGAGGTGCCGCGCGGTCACCGCCGCGAGCGTTCCGTACCACCGGTGATCAGCACGGTGCCGTCGGGATCGAGCGGTCGGGCCTGCGATGACGAAGCGGCCGGGTGCAGCCGGTCGAGCCGTGGCACCTGTGCCCGGCCGTCCCGGAGCCGGAGCTGCGGTTCGCCGCTCAGGGCCGCCGCGATCACAGCATTCGTCGCACCGGCCGCGTCGTCCACCGCCACCAGGACGACCGGCCCGGGTGCTCCGACTGGGCCGACCGCACCAGGCCCCGCACGGCGCTTGGTGACGACGTCTTCCCAGTCCGGCGTGACGATCACCAGTCGGTCGTGTCCCGGCCGGCCGGGCGAGGAACGCCTGTAGCAGTTCGAGTTCCGCGACGACCGCGCCCCGAGGGTCCCCGGCGGAGATGTCGACCTCGTGGATCAGCACGTCGCCGGCGCGCCGACGAGGTCGGTGGCGTCGGTGATGTAGCGGGCGGCAGAGCCGGCCGCCGAGGAGTTTGGCGGTAGCGGGTGGTCGACCCAGTCGATGCGGAAGAGGCCCGCGCAGGAAGCAGCGGGCTGCGCCTGCTCCCGCTGCTCGGTGACCAGTTCAGCCACCTCCAGCACCCGCTGCCCGGCCGGATCCGTCAACTCGATGTGCCAGGCCGGACGGGTCGGCGCGGACGCCGAGCGGACGTCAATCCCGGTGGCTCCGGACGCCAAGCTGGACGCTCGCCAGGTCTTCGGCCGCTTCATTCCGGGGAGACAACGGCGCGGACCGCCGCGTCGAGCAGAGCCGGATGAATGCCGTAGCGGTGCGCGTCGGGCTGCCTCGGCGTCATCGAGCGCGACCTCGGCCGCGGGGCCGAGGGAGAACTCGCCGGGTGGGCCGGCCGACGGTGTCAAGCCGTGCGGTGGCGTGGAGTGTCCATTCCTGAGTCACGGCCGCTCCGGGCGGCCCCGAGTAGACCGTGATCGGCCGCCGGCGAGAAAGCGTCCGGCCGCCCCACGACGATCCGTATGTCGCGGCCCGCCGTGGCGGGGCAGCCGACGGCCGGATCGATGGTCAGCTCCTCGACGACCGGGGCGTCGGCCTCATCCGCTGCCCACAGTGCCAGCTCCACCAGTACCCGCCTCCGGTACCCGGACCGGGGCGCCGTCGGACCCGTCGGGGCCTCGGTGCCGGCCGCACCACGCGAGCGTCGACGCGGACCATCGGCCGGTCGCGACCAGGCCACCGGATTCGGGGAGCCGGACGAGCGCACCGAGCAGCGGGTGGCCGGCGTCGTCCAGGCCCATGCCCGACGCGCCGGCGCTCGGCACCGGACGGCGCCAGAAGTGCTGGCGCTCGAACGGGTACGTCGGCAGGTCGACCCACGCGGCCGGGCGACGTCGTCGGCGAGCAGGCCGCGCCAGTCCACCGGGACGCCGTGGACGAACAGCTCGGCCATCGATCGCACCAGACGGCCGAGCCCGCCGTCGTCCCGGCGCAACGAACGACGACGACCGCTTCCGCGGGCGCGTGGTGTACGGCCTCAGCGACCGGCTGGACCAGCACGGGTGGGGGCTGACCTCGACGAACGCGCCGAATCCCTGCTCCAGCAGGCGGTCGATCGTGGGACCGAAACGGACCTGTTGCCGCAGGTTGCGGTACCAGTAGCCGCCATCCAGCGCTCCGGTGGCCCGGCCCTCGGTCACGGTCGAGTGGAAGGGCACCGTGGGCTCGGCGGGCGACAGATCGGCCAGAGCCACCGCCAGGTGGTCCCGGACGGCCTCGACCTGGTCGCTGTGCGATGCGTAGTCGACTGCCACCCGCCGTACGTCGACACCGGACTCGGCCAGTTCGCTCAACGCGTCCGCCAGCGCCTCCGGGTCACCGGAGAGCACCACCGAGGACGGACCGTTCACCGCGGCGACCTGGACCGGCCGTCCCTTTCCGCCAGCCAGGCCGCCGCGGCGGAGGCGTCGAGGCGCACCGACGCCATGCCTCCTCGGCCGGACAGGGTCCCGGCGATCGCCTGGCTGCGGACCACGACGACCGCATGGCGTCGCGCAGGGAGAGCGCCCCGGCGACGTATGCCGCGGCGATCTCACCCTGCGAGTGGCCCACGACCGCGTCGGGCCGGACTCCCGCCGACGCCCACAGCGCGGCCAGCCCGGCCATCATCGCGAAGCTCGCCACCTGGATGACGTCGACGCGTTCCAGCAGTTCCTGGTCGGCCTCGCCGCGCAGCACGTCGATCAGCGACCAGTCCGCCCATTCGGTCAGCAGCCGAGCGCACTCCTGGACGACCCCGGCGAACGCGGGGGAGGTATCGAGCAGCTCACGGCCCATCCCGGCCCACTGCGCGCCCTGCCCGGGAAAGATCAGCACGACGCCGGACGACGCGTCAGAGGTGGCGCTGTCGCGCACCACGAGGGGACTGGCCTCGTCGCGGGCCAGTGCGCGCAGGCCGGCCAGCGCCTCGTCCCGGGAGCCGGCCAGTACGACCGCGCGCTCGTCCATGGTTGCTCGTCGAGTGGCCAGCGCCACGGCGATGTCGGCCCAGGACGAGTCGTCGGCGGTCTGGATGAGCGGGACGAGCCGGTCCGCCAGCCGGTTGAGCGCCCGCGTTCCGCGGGCCGACAGGACCAGAGGCACGATCCGGGGCGCCGATGGCGCCGGTGGCGCCGGCCGCCGGACGGCCGGCTGCCGGGGTGCTTCCTCCACGATCACGTGGGCGTTCGTTCCGCTCAGGCCGAAGCCGGAGATTCCCGCGCGACGCGGACGGCCGAGGTCCGGCCAGGTCCTGTTCTCCGTCAGCAGCGCGACCGCGCCCGACGACCAGTCGACGCGTGAGGTGGGCTCGTCCACGTTGAGTGTCGCCGGCAGCACACCGTGCCGAAGCGCCTGGATCATCTTGATCACGCCGGCGACACCGGCCGCGGCCTGGGTGTGGCCGACGTTCGATTTGAGCGATCCCAGCCACAGGGGCTGGCCGGCGTCGCGGTCCCGGCCGTAGGTGGCCAGCAACGCCTCGGCCTCGATCGGGTCGCCCAGAACGGTCCGGTCCCGTGCCCCTCCACCGCGTCGATGTCCGCCGGGCCCAGGCCGGCCGACGTCAGTGCCTGCCGGATGACCCGTTGCTGCGCCTCACCACTCGGTGCGGTGAGGCCGTTCGACGCGCCGTCGGAGTTCACCGAGGAGCCGCGCAGCACCGCCAGGATCCGGTGCCCGTTGCGGCGGGCATCGCCGAGGCGTTCCAGGACCAGCATCCCGGCCCCCTCTGCCCACGCGGTGCCGTCGGCGGCCGAGGCATAGGATTTGCACCGGCCGTCAGCGGCCAGTGCGCGCTGCCGGAGAACTCGACGAATGACTGGGGGGTGGCCATCACCGTGGCACCACCGGCCAAGGCCAGGGAGCACTCGCCGCGGCGCAGCGCGTGGGCGGCCAGATGCAGCGCGACCAGTGAGGACGAGCACGCCGTGTCCACGGTGATCGCCGGTCCCCGCAGGCCGAGCAGATAGGAGATCCGGCCCGACGCGACGCTGCCCGCGGTTCCGGTCGTCTGGAAGGCCTCGAGCTCCTCGGGCACCGGACCGCCGGTGCCGTAGCCCTGCTCCATCAGGCCGGCGAAGACCCCGGCGTCGGTGCCCCGCAACGACGACGCGTCGATTCCCGCGTGCTCCAGCGCCTCCCACGCGGTCTCCAGCAGCAGCCGCTGCTGCGGGTCCATCGCGAGTGCCTCGCGCGGGGAGATCCCGAAGAAGTCGGCGTCGAACTCGGCCGCGCCGTCGAGGAACCCGCCCCGGTCGACATACGAGGTCCCGGCCCGGCCCGGGTCGGCGTCGAACAGCCGCTCCAGGTCCCAGCCGCGGTCGGCCGGAAACGGCCCTGACGCATCCCGGCCCTCGCTGACCAGACGCCACAGCTCGTCCGGCCCGGTGATCCCGCCCGGCAGGCGGCAGGCCATCCCGACGATCACCACCGGCTCGTCGGGGTCGGACGGTTTGCCGGCGGCGGGTGTCGGCAGCGGTGTCACCGACCAGTTCGGCGTGCAGGTACGCGGCCAGCGCACGCGGCGTCGGATGGTCGAACACCGCTGCGGTCGGCAGCTTCAGACCGGTCCTGGCCATCAGCCGGGTACGCAGTTCGATGAGTGCGACCGAGTTGTACCCGAGGTCCCGGAACGCCCGGTCCACCGGGACGGCGACGGTGTCGGGCTGGTTGAGCGACGCCGCGGACTCGTCCCGGACCAGGGCCTGGAGCAGCGTGTGCTGCGCGTGCCGGTCCAGGCGGGCCAGTTCTGCCCGCAGAGCGGAGGAGGTGTCCTCGAGTCCGTCCTGGACGAGCGGCTTTGGGAAGAGGGCACGCAGCAGGGCGGGCACGCCGGCCCCCGGCTCCGGCCGGCGCGCACGCAGGGCGAACAACGGCGTCGGGTCCGATGTGGCAAGGAGCGTGTCGAGCGCGAACAGCCCGTCACGCAACCAGGGCGAACCCGGCGTGTCCCGGCCGGTTCGCACCAGGTCAGGACCGAGCCGGCCAGACCGCGCCGTCGGCGGTCGTGGACCACGGCGCCCATCATGGCCGCCGAGACCGCCCGGCCGGGGTCTGCCGCCCCGGTGACCTCGTACGAGTCCGCGATCGTGATGAACGAGGTCCGGGCAAAGTCCGCTGCGGTGCTCAGCTTCGCGGCCAGCTCGGGGTCGCCGTCGGCGAGGATCACCGCGGCGGGGCCCGCCGCGATCGCCGGCTCCCACTCGGCGGCGTCCTCGCCGGCGATCAGCAGCAGCCGCTCGTTCGGGAGGACGGAGGCCAGGTGGCGTGCCACCGCGGCGCCGCGCACGGTGTGCGCACCCGTCAGCACCACGACGCCGTCGGAGCCGGACCATGAATCGCGTATCGACCGGTCCGGGACCGCCTGACGGGTCAGCCGGGCCACCAGGAGCTCGCCGGACCGCAGAGCCCAGCGCGGCTCGTCACGCAGGGTCGCGTACGGCACGGCGTCGACCGGCGATGCGCCGTCCAGGTCGACCAGGATGGCCCGGCTCCCCAGCACCTGGCCCGCCGCGGCCGCCAGCATGGCCTGAGCCGGATCGGCCGGATCGTCCCGCGCCGAGACCGCCACTGCCCGCCGGGTCACGAGGACCAGCTGCCCCGATCCGGCTCGCGCGGCCCACGCCGTCAGCTCCTCGACCAGCTGTTCGATCCCGGCGCGGCGCTCGCCCAGGTGCCCGGCATGTCGGGCGCCAGCAGCACCGTCATCTCGGCGGCGCCGGCCGTGGCCAGATCGGCGTAGCAGGAGGACGAGCCCGCGGCCGCGGCGAGGCCCGCCGCGGCCGAGCCGACGAACGCCCAGGTCGTCGGCGCGGGGCCGGCGGTGCCGCGGGCCGGCGCGGGCACCCACTCCAGGCGCAGCACTCCGTCGTGCACCCCGCTTGCCGTGCATCGCAGTACGGCGGGCTGATCGGCCAGCAGGCGCCGCTGGATCTTCCCCGACGCAGTCCGCGGAACGCCGGCCACCTCATAGACCTCTTCGGGAAGCTTGAACGTGGACAGCTCCCGGCGGCACCGTTCGATCACGGCGTCGGCCTCGACGCCTGACGGGCCGGCGACCACGTAGGCGACGGGCACCTCGCCCAGCACCTCGTGCGGCCGGCCGGCCACGCCGACGTCGGCGATCCCCGGAACGGCGCGGATAACCGCCTCGATCTCCTCCGGATGGACGTTCTCCCCGCCCGGACGATCAGATCGTTGATCCGGCCGCTGATGGTGAAGTACCCGGCGGCGTCCCGGCGGGCGAGGTCACCCGTGCGATACCAGCCGTCCTGGAACGCGGCAGCGGTCGCCTCCGGTTTGTTGTGGTAGCCGGGCGTCACGTTCGGGCCGCGCACCCACACCTCGCCCTCGGCGCCGGCCGGCACGTCGCGGCCGGTCTCCGGGTCGACGATGCGGACATCCACGCCGGGCACCGGAAGCCCGCACGACCCGTCGACGCGGACGCCTCCCGGCGGGTTCATGGTGATCGCCCCGCACGTCTCGGTGCTGCCGTACGCATCGACCAGCGGCACCCCGAACTCCTCGCGGAACGACCGGCACAGCCCTGGGCCGGCGACCGCTCCCCCGACCAGCCCGATCCGCAGGTCCGGCAGGGTGATCCGGCGCTGGCGCCGCGCCTCCAGAAGGTAGTGGTAGGTGGTCGGCACACCCGCCACGAAGGTGGCCCGGGTTTCCCGGGCGGCCTCCAGGAACTCGTCGCCCGAAGGGCTGTCCATGATCCGGGCGGTCGCGCCGACCGCGGTCACCGCCAGCACGCACGCGATGTGGGAGAGGCTGTGGAACAACGGCAGCGGCCACAGCACGCGATCGTCGGCCGACAGCCCGGGGATCGGCACATAGCTCGCCGCCACCGAGTACAAGCAGTTGCGCTGGCTGGACAGCACTCCCTTCGGTTCCCCGGTGGTCCCCGAGGTGTAGAACGTCCATGCCACGTCGTCCAGGCCGAGATCGTCCCGTGCGGGTTCCGCGGGCTCGGTCCTGACGAGTTCCTGGTAGGCGTGGACCGACGCGTGCGCGGGTGCGTCGCCGGTCACCAGCAGCCTGGCGCCGCGGGGCAGGGACGGCGAGCGCAGGAAGCCGGCCACGTGCACGGGGTCGGTGATGACGACGGCCGCCTCGCTGTCGGCCAGGAGATAGTCCAGTTCGAAGTCGGTGGACGCGGGGTTGACCGGCACCCCGATCGGCGTCCGCGCGAAGGATCGCGAGGTAACTCTCCAGCATCTCCACGCTGTTGCGCAGGCAGATCATCACCCGATCGCCGCGCCGCACACCGAGTCCCGCCAGATGCCCGGCCAGCCGCCGGGTCCGCGCCTCCAGATCGGCGTACGTGACCGCCCGCTCCGCGTCCTCGAAGGCGACCTTCCCACCGAAGTTGTCCGCGTGCTCCCGCAACACCAGGGGGAGCGCTCTGATCAGCTCGGCGCGCACGGAATCACGCATCCTCTCGTGGAGCGAAACCTCATCGGGCACCAAAAAGCCTTCTGCCTACATGCGGAGGCTAGGAGCGGCCGTGCCGGCTGGGCATCCCTCAGCCTCGTGGCCTTCGCGGCAGGGTGCGGCTTGTCTGCAGGGTTCCTCCGCCCTCGCAGTTGGGCGTGACGACGTCCGTCTGGTAATGTTCACTCCAGGCCGTGACAGACCCTGTAGGAGGTGAGACCCGTGAATGTTCGTTCGATTACCCGGGTGCTCCCCCTATTGGTCACGGCAGGCGACTGATGTAGATGTCGCGGGAGCGCACAGAGGCACTCCTGGAAGGCGACAGCCATCAACCTTAAGCATCCCACCCCAGACCCCGTGATCACGCGGGTCGCCGAAGACCAGTGGCACGCCAGCGACGGCGACTTGGTTGTCGGCAGTGGCGGACACGGGGCGCAGGCCCGACGGGCGACTGTACATCAGCATCGACGCATGGCACGACACAGCCTTCGACCGGCTGGCCGCCGCCATGCTGGCGGAACTGCCGGCGCCGCTCTACACGCTGGTCGACGCCGACGACGCGGACACGATCTCGAACTGGCGGCGGGCCGGCTTCACCCTCACCGAAGTGAGCGGCAGTACCTGCTGGTGCCCGGCGAAGCGCAGCCCGCCGTGTCGCCCCCGGCGGGGGGTGACGTTGACCGGCGGCGCGGAGGAGTCCCGCGCCGAAGTCGAGGGGGTCGAAGTCGGTGTGATCCGGATTTCGCCGTCGATGCGGGACAACGGGAGGCCGCGGATCGCGCGGATTCGCTCCATCGAGGTCCGCGCCGACCAGCGCCGCCGTGGCATCGGCAGGGCGCTGCTGGTCCACGCGCTGGACGCTCTGCACACTCGCGAGTTCGGTCTCGCGACGATCGACGTCGACGAGACCGACACCGCGACGATCAGCCTGTTGGAAAGCGTCGGAGCCCGCCGTGAGAGCAACACCTGGAGCTGACGTGGCAAAAGTAAATCGAGGTATCGAGGTTGTCGGTACCATCGTCGAGTCCCTGAAAGACGCCAAGTTCTGGGTTGAACTCGAGAACGGTCACAAGGTACTCGCACACATCAGCGGGAAGCTCCGCAAGCACTACATCAAGATCCTGCCGCAGGACACGGTGACGGTCGAGTTGAGCCCGTATGACCTGACCCGTGGCCGGATCACCTTCCGGCACCGGATGTAGCGGCCCGGCGGAACACGCCAAGGCAGGAGCGGTGCTGATCCCCCTCAGGGGGTCCGCACCGCTTCGATGGCCTCCTGGCCGGAAGTCCGCGGTGCACCTTCACCAGTCACGTTGACAGTCTTGCCCGGTGACGCCCGGACTTCCTTGCCTGGCTCATCTGCGGCTGCCTAGCGTTGCGGCCGTGACGATGCATACGGTTCAGTCCACATTGGCCACGGTCCGGCCGGGCGTCCTCGATCCCGGCGCTGCGTCGGCAGCCAGGATCGAGTCCGGCGACGAGGGTTCTCTACCCCGACACCCTGGACCAACTGGCAGAAACCAGCTGCGGTACGGCTCGTCCCCGGCCGACCGTGCGCGGCTGCGCCAGGAGTACCCGGGCTGCCCGTTCCAGATCGTCGGCCCGGTCGAGGTGACCGGTGCCGAACCGGGCGACGTCGTCGAGTGCCGGCTGACGGAACTGCGGCTGAGCGACTGGGGCGGCAACGCCTTCCCCACCCGGGCCGGCGCGCTGCCGTACGACTTCGACGAGCCGTACTTCCACGACTTCCGGTTCGACCGGACCCGCACCCGGGCCGACTACGTTCACGGCATCTCGCTGCCGCTCGACCCGTTCGCCGGCATCATCGCGGTCGAACCGCGGGCGACGAGCAGACAAGCGCGCTGATCGGTGGCGACCACGGCGGCAACCTGGCCCTCCCCGAACTCACCGTGGGCTCCTCGCTGTTCCTCCCGTGGCCAAGCGGGGGCCCGGATCTGGATCGGTGACATTCACGCCCTGCAGGGCGACGGACTGGTCGACCAGACGGCCTGAAGTCCACGGCCGAGCGCTGCGGATGCGGTACGACCTCCACAAGAACGTGGGCCTGACCGGCCGCTGGCCGAGACCGACACGCACTGGATCGGCATCGGACTGGCTGACAGCCTGGAGGCCGCACTGGTCGACTGCCTGCGCGGACGATCAGCTGGTTTCAGCGCGGCGTCCGGCGTCACCCGCGCCGAGGCCCACGCACTGTGCAGCATGGCCGCGAGCTCCGGATCACCCAGTACGCGGACCAGAGCGAGGTCCACCACGTCGATGTCCCCCTGCCGCCCAAGGGCGTGCACGGCCTCCTGCGCAAAGACATCTTCCCGGCCGGCCTGCGTACCCGGGTCGACCGCTGGCTGCGCCCCGCGGCCTGAGCCGTTCAGCCTTCCCGGGCAGGCCGGGGCCGGCTCTTTCGCGGCGACCACGTGCCGTCAATGTGAGGTATGGGGCCCTCGGTGCCGCCGGTTTAGCCTGCGGTTCGTCTCACTCGACCACTGGACATCGCATTGTCTTGGACAGGAAGGCGAAACCGGGTCATGAGTACCACGCATGTGCATTATGTTCAGCAGCTGCTGACTCATTTCGATGCCGATCCGGATCGCCCTGCCATGGTCAGCGGGGGACGTCCCCTTCTCCGCCGGGGAGCTGGCCGACGCCGTTTCGCCGGGCCGCGGCCGCGATGGGCCGCCACGGCGTCGGCCGCGGTGACGTCGTCTGCATCCTGACCGAGCCCAAACACCGCGGCCACACTGATCCTGCGGTGGGCGGCCAACCTGGTGGGGGCGACCGCCGCACATGTGGTGGGATGAATGCGTGGTGCCTGACGACGCGCTGCGCATGGACCTTGCCGCGCGCCATCGTCTCGGATTTGTCAGGCGCCCGGATTGCTGGCGGGTTCGACCGGCCAACGAGGCTACGGGCACGGGAAGCTGCTGGTGAACGCGACCGGTCGGCCGGTCCTGGCCCGTACTGGCGCAGGACAGCCGGACCACGGGGATTTGACAGACGGTCGCGGTGACGGAGTAGGCCCGTGCCCGGACATCACCGACAGCGACCTCGCGGTGATCACCCAGACCAGTGGGGCGAGCGGCCTGCCGAAGGGTGTCTGCTGGCCCTTCGGCGTCAAGAACGACATGGCCGCATCGGCCATCGACCGCAGCAGCCGGACGAACGTCCTGATCACCGCACCGCTCACCCATTCCAGCGGGTTCGCCGCGGACGACACGCTCATCACCGGCGGCATGGTCGTCCTGCATCCCGGCTTCGACGCCGCGGCCGTGCTCCACGCGATCGCGCAGCACCGCATCGGCCGGCTCATCCTCGGCACCCCGCAGGTGTACGCACTGGCCGAGCACCCGGACCGGGCGGCCACCGACCTGTCCAGCCTGACCGAGCTGATCTACACCGGCAGCCCCGGGGCACCGCTCAAGCTGCGCAAGGCCCGGGAAATCTTCGGCCCCGTACTGATCCAGGTCTACGGCACGACCGAGACCGGAGTGCTCACCATGCTCCCCCCCGGCGACCACGACGACCTGCGCGCCTGCTCCAGCGCGGGCCGGCCGGTCAACCCAGAGGCGCTCAGCATCCGGCACCCCGACACCGGCGCGGTACTGCCCGTCGGCGAGGTCGGCGAGGTCTGCGCGGTTCCACGCTGGCCCACGGCCGGCTACTGGCACGAGCCGGCACTCACCGCGGCACTCGTCCGCGACGGCTGGGTGCGCACCGGCGACCTCGGGCACCTCGACACCGACGGCTACCTGCACCTGACCGGCCGGCTCGCGAACATGATGAAGGTCAAGGGAATCCGCATCCACCCCGAGCAGGTGGAGAAGGTGCTCAGGCAGGCCCCGGGCGTGTCCCAGGCCGCCGTATGCGGGGTCGAGGACGCCGACCGGGTGGAGCACATCTACGCCGCCGTCGTGCCCGAGCCCGGCGCCGACCCGGATCCCCGGGAACTGCGCCGTCACGTCGCCGAGGCACTGTCCGACACCTACGTCCCCCGCCTGATCGACATTCGCCGGAAACTGCCGACGACCGGCTGGGACAAACCCGATCGGGTCCGGCTGCGGGCCGACGCCCGCGCCGCACTGACCCGGCCCGCCCCCCAGGCCTGACGCGGCAAGCATCTCCTCGTACCGGTCCGGAGCGTTCTTCCCGGACGTGCGATGCGGTCGCCTCACCACGCGCCCGCCGCTCTGCCCCTCCCCAGGCCCCGGGGCCCTGGTGGCCCGCATCCGCGCGGGCCGGGCCCTGGAGACGGACTGCCGGGCTGACGGAGCCTTACCGCCCGGCGGCCGGGGAGCCACTCGCCCACGGCCCACCTGCGCGGCCGGTGCCGCAGGCCCTGCCCGATACCGGCTCCCGGCACAACAGACCTGCCCCCGGCCCGAGTTCAGCGACCACCCCAGCCGACCGACCAGCGATCCCCAGTACCGTCAACCTGCGTGATGGCGTGCGCTGTCCGGCGTCGGGAAGACTCTCCGGCCATGGACGGCTTCGAACTGCACGACCTCGCGCGCAAGCTGCTGCGGATCGGCGAGGACGCCCTCCCGGACCCCACCGGTGTGCGACAGCTGTCTCCCGGCGTGCGTCACGTCATGACCGACGTGTTCGAACACCCGGACACCTCGGTCACCGAGATCGCCAACCGCACCGGCTTCCCGGCGAGCCACGTGGAGACGAGCGTCGCCACCCTGCGCGACCGGGGTGCGGTCACCACCGCGGCCGCCCCGGACGGACAAACGGTCGTCCGGGCGGCTGCCCGGCACAGGAGCGCCGGCCGAGCCGCCGCGCGGATCGACGAGCAGCTCGCCGCGGCCGCCGGGATCCAAGACCCCGGCCAGGCCAAGGAATTGGTCGAGACACTCGAGCAACTGGCGCGCCGGCTCACCGATGCCCTGTCCCCCGAGCATTTCAACGCGCGGTATGCGGGTACGCCGCCCTGGGAAACCGGCCGTCCGCAACCGGCCCTGCGCGACCTCGCCGAGGCGGGCGCCTTCCGCGGCCGGGTGCTCGACGTCGGGTGCGGCACCGGCGAGGTCGCGCTCATGGCGGCGGCCCTCGGCCTGCCGACGGTCGGCATCGACCCGGCGTCGACGGCGATCGAGATCGCGCGGCGCAAAGCGGAAGAGCGCGGCCTGCAGGCGCGCTTCCTGGTCGGGGACGCACTCGAACTCGGCGCCATGGGCGAGCAGTTCGACACCGTGCTCGACTGCGGCCTGTTCCACGTGTTCAGCGACGCCGAACGAGTCCGCTACGCCGACAGCCTGGCCACCGTGATGCCGCCGGACGCGCGGTTGTTCCTGCTCTGCTTCAGCGACCGCCATCCACCCGATATCGGACCGCGGCGGGTGAGCCAGGACGAAATCCGGGCCACCTTCGCCGACGGCTGGCGGGTCGATTCGATCGAACCCGCGATGCTGGAGAACAACAAATATGTCGACGGAGTGCTGGCCTGGCTGGCCAGTATCACCCGCACCTGACCGCCCTTTTCCCGAGCGCACACCCCCGAAAGGCTGCCACGTGCGCCGAATTCGCAGAATGGGGCGACGGCGAAACACAAATCTGCTGCCAGGTTGAGGGATAGTGGCGTAGGCGCCGAACTCCGTACCGTGAGGCCAATCGACCAGAAGGAGCCGGACACACATGGGTGGCAGCAAGGTGGAGGGCTTCGACGCGCACTACGCCGGAACACCGCTCTGGGACCTCGGCCGCCCCCAGACGGCCCTGCGCGACCTCGCCGAGGCGGGCGCCTTCCGCGGCCGGGTGCTCGACGTCGGGTGCGGCACCGGCGAGGTCGCGCTCATGGCGGCGGCCCTCGGCCTGCCGACGGTCGGCATCGACTCGGCGTCGACGGCGATCGGGATCGCGCGGCGCAAAGCGGAAGAGCGCGGCCTGCCGGCGCGCTTCCTGGTCGGGGACGCACTCAACTCGGCGACTTGGGCGAGCAGTTCGACACCGTGCTCGACTGCGCCCTGTTCCACGCGTTCAGCGAGACCGAACGCGTCCGCTACGCCGGCAGCCTGGCCACCGTGATGCCGCCGGACGCGCGGTTGTTCCTGCTCTGCATCAGCGACCGCCATCACCCCGGCAGCGGACCGCGACGGGAGAGCCAGGGCGGGATCCGCGCCAGGCGGGTGAGCCAGGACGAAATCCGGGCCACCTTCGCCGACGGCTGGCGGGTCGATTCGATCGAACCCGCGACATTGGAGAACAACAGAGACATCGACGGGGCACCGGGCTGGCTGGCCGCGATCACCCGCACCTGACCACCCTTCCCCGAGCGAATCCCCCTGAAAGGCCTCCCGTCGCGCCGAATTCATGGAACAGGGCGACGGCGAATTCCGAATCGGCTGCCAGGTCGAAGAGCCGTGGCGTAGGCATCGGACTCCGTACCGTGAGGCCAATCAACCAGAAGGAGTCAGGCAGAAATGAGTCCGCGACCGAGGCCGACCTTTCCGGATTGGCCGCAATTCGATGACACCGAACGCCGAGCTCTTGATCGTGCGCTGTCCCAGGGCCAGTGGTGGCGCATGGGTGGCAGCGAGGTGGACAGCTTCGAGCGGGAGTTCGCCGGATACCACGGTGCCCACCACGCCCTCGCCGTCACCAACGGCACGCACGCGCTGGAGCTCGCCCTGCAGGTGCTGGGTGCGGGACCGGGCACCGAAGTGATCGTGCCGGCGTTCACCTTCATCTCCTCGTCCCAGGCCGCTCAGCGGATCGGGGCCGTCGCCGTGCCGGTGGACGTCGATCCGGAGACCTACAACATCGACGCGACCGCCACCGCCGAGGCGATCACACCGCGGACCCGGGTGATCATGCCGGTGCACATGGCGGGTCTCATGGCCGACATGGACGCACTGGACAAGCTCGCCTCCGATGCCGGCGTCCGGATCCTTCAGGACGCGGCCCACGCGCACGGTGCCCGGTGGCGGGGCAAGCGCGTGGGCGAGCTGGGCTCGATCGCGGCGTTCAGCTTCCAGAACGGCAAGCTGATGACCGCGGGCGAGGGCGGCGCGGTGCTGTTCTTGGACCCGGACGACTACGAGAAGGCATTCCTGCATCACTCCTGCGGCCGGCCGCGCACCGACCGCAACTATCACCACCAGGTGGCCGGCACCAACATGCGGATGAACGAGTTCTCGGCCGCCGTCCTGCGCGCTCAGCTGGGCCGCCTCGACGGCCAGATCGAGCTGCGCGAGCAGCGGTGGCGGTTGCTGTCGCAGCTCTTGGCCCAGATCCCCGGCGTCCGGCCGCAGGGCGGTGATGCGCGGGCCGACCGGAATCCGCACTACATGGCGATGTTCCGGCTTCCCGGCTGGTCGGAGGAGCGTCGCAACCTCCTCGTCGATCGCCTGGTCGACGCGGGGATCCCGGCGTTCGCGGGCTTCCGCGCCATCTACCGCACCGCGGCGTTCTGGGAGACCGGCGCACCCGAGGAGTCCGTCGACGCGGTCGCCAAGCGGTGCCCCAACGCCGACGCGATCAGCCAGGACTGCGTCTGGCTGCACCACCGCACCCTGCTCGCGTCGGAGCAGGCTCTCACCGACACCGCCGCCATCGTGGCCGACCAGGTGGCCGCCGGATGAGGATCCGCACCGTACTGGTCGGGTTCGGGTGGTCCGGCCGAGAGATCTGGCTTCCTCGTCTGATGGCAAACGGTGACTACGAGGTAGTGGCCGCGGTCGATCCGGATCCGGCCAGGCGGGAGGCGTTCACCGCGGCGACCGGCCGTCCGGCCTTCGGCGACGTCGACGCGCTGCGGGCCGAGGACGCCGACCTCGCGTTGGTCGCCTCGCCCAACCACCTGCACGCGGCGCTCGCGCGACGTCTTCTCACCCGAGGTCTCGCCACCTTCGTGGAGAAGCCGGTCTGCCTCTCGAGCGCGGAGGCGGACAGGCTGGCCGCGGCCGAGCGGGCAGGCGGCGTCCCGTTGCTGGCCGGAAGTGCGTGCCGATACCGCGCGGACGTGCGGGCACTGGCCGGTCTGGCCGGCGAGCTCGGCCACCTGCGCCACATCGACCTGGTGTGGGAACGGGCCTGCGGAGTGCCCCGGTCCCAGGGCTGGTTCACCAGCCGGGCGGAGGCAGGCGGCGGGGTGCTGTTCGACCTCGGATGGCATCTGCTCGATGTCCTGGAGACCGTCGCCGGGCCGTTGGCGTTCGTTCAGGCCGCCGCGTCCACCTCGTACGACCACGTCAACGACCCGCGCTGGACGGCGGCCTGGCGGCATGATCAGCCGGTGCCGGAACTCGACGCGGACGTCGAGGACACCGTGCGCGGCTTCCTGGTCACCGGCAGCGGTCTGTCGGTGGGCCTTCGCGCCAGCTGGGCCACGCACGCGGCGAGCCATGACGTCACCGAGATCCGGATCGAGGGGAGTGACGACACCGCGATGCTCCGGTCCACCTTCGGCTTCAGCCCCAATCGCGAGCCGCGGCCGCGGCTCAGCGTCGTCCGGCGGGGCCGGACGAGCGAGATCACGGTCCCGACCGAGCCGATCGGCGCCGAGTACTCCCGTCAGCTCGACGACATCAGGGACCACCTCGCCGATCCGTCGGCGTGCGGATCCGCGATCGCGGGCGTGCGGCGGATCGTCGGCACGATCGAGGCGCTGTACGCGGCCTCGGCGACACCGCTGCTGCCCGCCGGGCCGGTCATGACCGCGGCGGCGACCTGATGGCGAGCGTACCGGTGCGCAGTGTGGTGATCTTCGACCTCGAC
>NZ_BNEA01000018.1 GCF_016860525.1 Streptomyces rubradiris | reverse complement strand
GGCGGCCAGCTCTACGTCACCGGCCGCATCAAGGACGTCGTCATCGTCGCGGGCCGCAACCACTACCCCCAGGACATCGAGCGGACCGTCGAAAGCGTCGACCCGGGCCTGCGGCCGGGCTGCGGAGTGGCCGGCGCCCGCGAGATCGACGGCGAGGAACGCCTCATCGTCGTCCAGGAGTACCGCGGCAGCCGCTCGCCGGAGGACCGCGCCCGGGTCATCGACGCGATACGCACCGAGGTCGCCCGCGAACACGGACTGCAGCCGTACATCGTCGCCCTGGCCCGCACCGGGACGGTACCGAAGACCTCCAGCGGCAAGCTCCAGCGCCGGGCCTGCATCGACAGCCTCCTCGGGGGCACCTTCGAACCGCTCGCGCTGTGGCGGGCGGACGAGGCCGGCCCCGGCCCGGCGGCGCCGGACGCGCCCGCGGCACCGGGCGCGCCGACCGCCCCGCCCGACGCCGCCGTGATCCAGCGGTGGCTGCGCGAGGCGCTGGCCGCCGCGACCGGACGGCCGGCCGGCACCATCGACCCGGAGCTGCCGTTCGCCGGGTACGGACTGCGATCCGTGGAACTGGTCGCGATGGTCGGGGACCTGGAGCGCCGTCTCGGCGTCCCGCTGGAGCCCGGCATCGTCTGGGAGCACCCCACCGCCGCCAAGCTCGCCCGGCACCTGGCCGGGCAGCCCGCCGCCGTCGAGGCGCCCGGGGCCGCCGACGAGCCCCCCACGACCCTCACCGCCCCGGCGCCCGTCGCACCGGCCGCGCACACACCGGACGGGTCCGGGGCGGACGAGCCGATCGCCATCATCGGCATCGGCTGCCGCTTCCCCGGCGGCGTCGACGGCCCCGACAGCTTCTGGCAGCTGCTGAGCGAGGGGCGCGACGCGGTCACCGAGGTGCCCCCGGAGCGCTGGGACACCGAGGAGTTCACCGACGAGGACCCCTCGGCCCCCGGCCGCACCAACAGCCGCTGGGGCGGTTTCGTCGACGGGATCGACCGCTTCGACGCCGGCTTCTTCGGCATCTCGCAGGCGGAAGCCGCCCGTATGGACCCCCAGCAGCGACTGCTCGCCGAGGTCTCCTTCGAGGCCCTGGAGAACGCGGGCGTGCCCACCGGCTCGCTGTCCGGCACCCAGACCGGCGTGTTCATCGGCATCTCCACCTTCGACCACGCCACCGGCGAGCTGGGCGACCTCGACGCCATCGACGCCTACACCGGCACCGGCAGCGCGCTGAGCATCGCCGCCAACCGCATCTCGTACCTGCTGGACCTGCGCGGCCCGAGCATGGCCGTCGACTCCGCCTGCTCCTCCTCGCTGGTGGCGGTGCTCCAGGCCTGCGCGAGCCTGTCCCGCGGCGAGTGCGGCCTGGCCCTCGCTGGCGGCGTGAACCTGGTGCTGTCCCCGGCCTTCGCCATCAACTTCAGCAAGGCCGGGGTGATGTCCGCCGACGGCCGCTGCAAGCCGTTCGACGCCGCCGCCGACGGCTATGTGCGCTCCGAGGGCGCGGGCGTGGTGGTCCTCAAGCCGCTCAGCCGGGCCCTGGCCGACGGCGACCCCGTGCACGCCGTGATCCGGGGCGGCGCCGTCAACCAGGACGGCGCGAGCAACGGGCTGATGGCCCCCAACCCGAAGGCCCAGGAGGCGGTCGTACGCGCCGCCCACGCCAGGGCCGGGGTGCGCGCCCGCGACATCGCCTATGTGGAGGCCCACGGCACCGGCACCATCCTCGGCGACCCGATCGAGGCCAAGGCCCTCGGCGCGGTCCTCGGGGACGGCCGCGACCCGGACCGGCCCTGCCTGATCGGCTCGGTCAAGTCCAATCTCGGGCACATGGAGGCCGCCGCCGGGATCGGCGGTCTGATCAAGACCGCCCTGATGGTCCGCCACCGCGTGGTGCCGCCGACCCTGCACTACCGCACCCCCAACCCGCACATCCCCTTCGCCGACCTGCCCGTCCGGGTCGCCGACACCCTCCAGCCGTGGCCCACCGACGCCCCCGCCCTCGCGGGTGTCAGCTCCTTCGGCTTCGGCGGCACCAACGCGCACCTGGTGGTGGAGGAACCGCCGCGGGCCGCCGGCCGGCCCGGCGCCACAGCCGACGGCGCCGTGCTGCTGACCGTCTCGGCCCGGGACGAGCAGGCCCTGCGCGACCTCGCCGCCCGCTACGCGGACAAGCTCACCGGCACCACGCCCGTGGGCACCTTCGCCTCCGCCGCCGCCGTCCGGCGCACCCATCACGAGCACCGGCTGGCCTGCGTCGGCTCGTCGGCCGCGGAACTGCGCGGGGCGCTCGCCGCGTTCGGCCGCGGCGAGGAGGCGCCCGGCCTCAGCTCCGGCGTGCGCCGGGCCGGCCGGCAGGACAAGGCGGTGTTCGTCTTCTCCGGGCAGGGACCCCGCTGGTGGCCGCTCGCCGCCGACCTGCTCGACGGCGAGCTCGCCGGGGAACGGGCCTTCCGGGCCGTCCTGGAGCGGGCCGACGCCCTGCTGCGCCGCCACACCGACTGGTCGCTGCTCGACCAGCTCACGGCCGACCCGGACCGCTCCCGGCTGCTCGACACCGCCGTCGGCCAGCCCGCCCTGACCGCGGTGCAGACAGCGCTGGCCGCCCTGTGGCGCTCCTGGGGGGTCGAACCCGCCGCCGTCGTCGGGCACAGCGTCGGCGAGATCGCCGCCGCCCAGGTCGCGGGCGCGATCTCGCTGGAGGACGCCCTCCTGATCGCCCTGCACCGCGGTACCGTCCTGCACGCCGCCACCGGCAAGGGCCGGATGGCCGTCGCGGGCGTCTCCCTCGACCGGGCCCGCGCCCTGCTGGCCGAGCGCGCCCCGGGACCGGTGTGGATCGCCGCCGCCAACAGCCCGAACTCCACCGTGTTCTCCGGCGAGGGCCCCGCCGTGGAGAGGTTCGCCAAGTCCCTGGCGGACGAGGGGCTCTACTGCAAGGTCCTGGAGTCGGTCGGGTTCGCCTCCCACTGCCCCCTGATGGAGCCCGTCGCCGCCGAGCTGCGGCGGCAGCTGGCCCCGCTGCGGCCCCGGCCCACCGCGATCCCGATGGTCTCCACCGGCACCGGCGAGATCGTGCCCGGCGACCGCCTGGACGCCGGGTACTGGGCCGCCAACCTCACCCGGCCGGTCCTGTTCGACACCGCCGTCACCGCGCTCGCCGACACCGGGCACACCGTCTTCGTCGAGGTCTCGCCCCACCCGATGCTCACCGACGCCGTCACCGAGCGCGTCTCGTCGTACGACGACGCGGTCGCGGTGTCCTCGCTGCGCCGGGACCAGCCGGGCCGGGCCGCCGTGCTCACCGAGCTGGGCCGTCTCTACACCGCCGGCCACCCGGTCGACTTCACCCGGGTCCACGGCCCGGCCGGTCCCATGGCCGACCTGCCCTCCTACCCCTGGCAGCGCACCCGCTGCCGACACGAGCGGCGCCCGGGACGCCCGGCCGCGCACCGCGGCCACCCGGTCCTGCGCGAGCGCACCGAATCGGCGCTGCCGCCGCACGCCGTGCACTGGTCGGCGCCCGTCTCCCTCGCGGAGTTCCCTTACCTGACGGATCATCAGATCGGCGGCAGTCCCGTCCTGCCCGCCGCCCTGGTGCTGGACGCCGCGCTCGCCGCGGCCCGCGCGCACCTCGGTGGCGCCGCCGCCCTGGACGACATCACCCTCAGCCGGCTCACCGTCGTGCCCGAGCAGGCCGAGGACAGCACCCTGCAGCTCGTCCTGCTGCCCGGCACCGCCGACACCGGCACGGTGCGGCTGTACACCCGGGCCGGCGCCGGCGAGCAGTGGACCGAGGCCGCGCGGGCGGCCTTCCGCCGGGCCGCCCCCGGGGCCGGCGCCGAACCGCTGGCCGCCGTACGGGCGCGCTGCGCCACCACCGCCGCGGCCGACGACCACTACGCGGCACTGCGCCGCGCCGGACTGGCCTACGGCCCCGCCTTCCAGGGGGTGCAGGAGCTGTGGCGGGGCCGGGCCGAGGCCGTCGCCCGGCTCCGCGAGCGGACCGCGCTGACCACCGACCGCGGCGAGCACCCCGTGCACCCCGCCGTGCTCGACAGCGCCCTGCAGGTCCTCAGCGCCGCGCTCGACGCGCAGGAGACCCCCCTCGACGCCACCTACCTGCCGGTCGCCGTCGGCGGCTTCACCCTCTTCACCGACCGCGCCGAACCCCGCTGGGCCCACGCGGCCGTCACCGCCCGGCCCGGCGCCGAGCGGATCACCGGCGCCACCGTCGTCCTGTACGACGACGCGGGCACCGCCGTCGGCGAGGTCACCGGCATCACCCTGCAGCGCCTGGAGCGCGCCGGGGCCGCCGACCCGCTCGACGAGTTGCTGCTCGACATCGCCTGGCGCCCCGCGCCGGCCGGATCCCCCGGCACCGCGCGGCAGCCGGGCACCTGGCTGCTGTTCGCCGACACCGGCACCACCGCCGCCACTCTCGCCACCGGCCTGCGCTCGCGCGGTGCCACCTGCCTCACCGTCACCGCCGGTTCGGCCTACCGCAAGGCCGGCCCGCACACGTACGAGGTCGACCCCGGGCGCCGCGAGGACCTCGCCGCGCTGCTGGCCGACCTGGCCGACGCGGATGTCCGCCCCGACGGCATCGTCCACGCGTGGGCGCTGGACGCCGGCCCCGGCGAGCACGGCGACGTCTGCCTGCCGGTGCTGCACCTCGTGCAGGAACTCGCCCGCGCGGGCCAGGACCCCGCGCCCCGCCTGGTCCTCGTCACCCGCGGCGCCCAGCGCGCCGCCGACGGCGACGAACCGGCCGTGGGGCATGCCCCGTTGTGGGGTCTGGCCCGGGTGATCGGCCTGGAGCACAGCGAGCTGCGCACCACCGTCGTCGACCTGGACCCGGCCCGCCCGGCCGCCGAGGGCACCCAGCTGCTCGAGGAGGTGCTGCGTCCCGGCGACGACGACCAGGTCGCCCTGCGCGGCGAGGTGCGGCTGACACCCGCGCTCCAGCCCTGGGCGCCCGCCGGCCGGGACACCGGGGACCGGCGTCCCTCCTGGTCCTTCGACGCCGCCCGCGACGGCAACCACCGGCTGCTGGCCACCCGCCCCGGCGCCCTGGCCAGCCTCCGCCCGACCTGGTGGCACCGCACCCCGCCCGGACCCGGCGAGGTCGAGATCGAGGTCACCGCCGCGGGCCTGAACTTCAGCGACGTCCTCAAGGCCCTGGACTCCTACCCGGGAGCCGAAGGCGTCGTACCGCTCGGCGCCGAGTGCGCCGGCCGGATCACCGCGGTCGGCGAGGGCGTACGCGGGCGCCGGGTCGGCGACCGGGTCATCGCCGCCGGCCCCGGCGGCATGGCGGCCTTCCTCACACTCGACGCGCGCCTGACGGCCCCGGCCCCGGCGGCCCTGGACGACGAGCAGGCCGCCGCGGTGCCCATCGCCTTCCTCACCGCCGTGTACGGCCTGGAACACCTCGGCCGGCTGCGCGCGGGGGACAGCGTGCTCATCCACTCCGCGACCGGCGGCGTCGGCCTCGCCGCGCTCCAGGTCGCCCGCCGCCGGGGCGCGCGGGTGTTCGCCACCGCCGGCTCCCCCGCCAAGCGCGAGATGCTGCGCGGCCTCGGCGTCGAGCACGTCATGGACTCGCGCACCCTCGACTTCGCCGCCGAGATCACGGCTCTCACCGGCGGTCGCGGGGTCGACGTGGTCCTCAACTCCGCCTCCGGCGAGACCCTCGTGCGGTCCCTGGGCCTGCTCGCGCCCGGCGGACGCTTCGTGGAGATCGGCAAGCGCGACATCTACGACAACAGCCACATCGGCCTGGAGTTCTTCAAGGACAACCGCGCCTTCCTCGCCGTCGACCTGGAACGCACCATCCGCGAGGAACCCGGCGAGATCGCCGCGCTGTTCGCCGACGTCGTCCAGGGCTTCGAGAGCGGCGACTTCACCGCGCTGCCGGTCACCGTCCACCCCTTCGGCGACGCCCCCGCCGCCTTCACCGCGATGGCCCAGGCCCGCCACACCGGCAAGCTCGTGCTGGTGCCGACCGCCGGTGAGCGGGTCACCACCGCCCCGGGCGCCGCACCGGTCCGCCCCTACGGCACCTACCTGATCACCGGCGGTCTCGGCGCGCTCGGCCTGGAGACGGCCCGCTACCTCGTCGACCAGGGCGCCCGCCATCTGGTCCTGGCCGGCCGCAGCGCCCCCGGGCCGGACGCCGAACAGGCCCTGGCCGCCTTGCGGGCCCGGGCCGAGGTGACCGTCCTGGCCGCCGATGTCTCCGAGCGCACGGCCGTCGACGGCCTGCTGGCCCGTATCGACGGCTCCCTGCCGCCGCTCGCGGGGATCGTGCACGCCGCGGGCGTCCTCGACGACGGCCTGCTCACCGGTCTGGACGGGGACAGGTTCCGCGCCGTCGCGGGCCCCAAGTCGGTGGCGGCCTGGCACCTGCACCAGGCCACCGTGGACCGTGACCTGGACTTCTTCGTCCTGTACTCGTCGGCCGCCGCGGTCCTCGGCTCGGCCAGCCAGGGCAACTACGCCGCCGCGAGCGCCTTCCTCGACACCCTGGCCCACCACCGGCGCTCCCTGGGCCTGCCCGCGCTCAGCATCGACTGGGGTCCCTGGTCGGGGATCGGCCTCGCCGCCCGGCCCGAGCGCGGCGGCGCGCTGGCCGCCCGGGGCATCGGGAGCATCAGCCCGGAGCAGGGCATCGTCGCCCTCGACCGCATCCTGCGCGGTGACGCCACCCAGGTGTGCGTCCTGCCGCTGGACCGCGCGAGGCTGCGCGACCACCACGGTGGCGGCCTGCTGCGCACCCTCCTCGACGAACCGGGCGAGGACGCCCGGGGCGCCGCGGGAGCGCACGCGCAGGTGCGCCGCCGGATGCTCGCGGTGGAACCCGGCCGCCGCCGCAGGGCCGTACTGACCGAGCACTGCCGGGCGGTCGCCGCCCGCGTCGTCGGCGCCGAACCCGCCAGGATCGACACCGGGGCCCCGCTCTCCGGCATGGGCTTCGACTCCCTGCTCTCCCTGGAGCTGCGCAAGTCCCTGGAGTCCTCCCTGGGCGTCCAGCTGCCCTCCACCGTCACCTGGCGGTTCCCGACGATCGACGCCCTGGTGCCGTACCTGGCCGACCGCATGGAGATCGAGCTGGAGTCCGGCCAGGCCCCGGTCGAGGAACGGCCGGCCGCGCCGGCGCCCGGGCGGACCGCCCCCGACGACGCGGGCCCGACGGCCGCGGACGGCCCGCCCGACCTCGACGCGCTGTCCGCGGCGGAACTCGAAGCACTCCTGATGGCCAAGACCACCCAGATCGACGAGGGGGACCGGCGATGACACCGGGACAGGAACTGACGGCGGCCGAAACACTCAAACGCGCCTACCTGACGATGGACCGCCTCCAGCGCCAGGTCGAGGAGTACGAGCGGGCCCGCTCCGAGCCCATCGCCATCGTGGGCACCGGCTGCCGCTTCCCCGGCGGGGTCACCGACACCGCCTCCTACTGGCGGCTGCTGGCCGAGGGAACCGACGCGGTGGGCGACATCCCCGCCGACCGGTGGGACCACGAGGCGTTCTACGACGAGGAGGCCGGCAAGCCGGGCAAGATCTACACCCGGGCCGGCGCGTTCCTCGACCACATCGACCTGTTCGACCACGACTTCTTCGGCATCTCCCGGCGCGAGGCCCTGGCGATGGACCCGGCCCAGCGGCTGAGCCTGCAGGTGTGCTGGGAGGCGCTGGAGGACGCGGGCCAGGCGCCCTCGGGTCTCGCCGGCAGCCGCACCGGTGTGTTCATGGGTGTCGCCTCCTGGGACTACATCACCGCGCAGCTGCGCCACCCCGAGGACGTCAGCGCCTACACCAGCTCCGGCGCCGCCCAGTCCTTCGTCCCGGCCCGTATCGCCTACCTCCTCGACCTGCGCGGCCCCAACCTCACCATCGACTCCGCCTGCTCCGCCTCGCTGCTGGCCGTCCACCAGGCGTGCCAGAGCCTGCGCCTGGGCGAGTGCGACATGGCCTTGGCCGGCGGCGTCAACGTGGTGCTGTCACCGCTGCTGATGATCTCCCAGTCGCAGTTCGGCTCGGTCTCCCGGCAGGGCCGCGCGATGACGTTCTCCGACAGCGCGGACGGGTACGTGCGCGGCGAGGGCTGCGGCGCCGTCGTCCTCAAGCGGCTGTCCGACGCCCTGCGCGACAAGGACCGCGTCCTCGCCGTGGTGCGCGGCGGCGCGGTCAACCAGGACGGCCGCAGCGCCGGCATCACCGCGCCCAACGGCGACGCCCAGCGCGATGTGTTCCGCCGGGCCCTGGCCGCCGCCGGGGTCGGCGCCGAGCAGGTCGGCTACATCGAGACGCACGGCACCGGCACCCGCCTCGGCGACCCCATCGAGGCCGAGGCCCTGGCCGACGTGTACGGCCGCGAGAGCGGCGCGCCGGTCTACCTCGGCGCGGTCAAGACCAACATCGGGCATCTGGAGGCGGCCGCCGGGATCGCCGGTCTCATCAAGGCCGTGATGTGCCTGCAACGCGCCGAGATCCCGCCGAACCTGCACTTCTCCCGGCTGAACTCCAACATCTCCTTCGACGGCACCACCTTCCGGGTGCCCACCGGGCTCACCCCGTGGCCGCACACCGACGGCCCGCGCACGGCCGCGGTGAGCAGCTTCGGACTGAGCGGCACCAACGTCCACATGATCCTGCAGCAGGCCCCGGCCACGCCGGCGCCGGCCGCGCCGGACGACCGCAGGCCCGCCTCCGTGCTCCCGCTGTCCGCCCGCACCGAGACCGCGCTCGCCGCCCTCGCCGGCCGCTACGCCGAGCGGCTCGCCGCCGGCGACGACGCCTCGCTCGCGGACCTGGCCCACTCGGCCGGCACCGGCCGCTCCCACTTCCGGCACCGGCTCGCCGCCGTCGGCACCACCCGCGAGGAGGTCGCCGGGCAGCTCGCCGCGTTCGCCGCCGGCCAGGGCGCGCCCGGCCTGGTCCAGGGCGAGGCCGGCGGCGGCGAGGTCGTCTTCCTCTTCACCGGCCAGGGCGCCCAGCGCCCCGGCATGGCCCGCCGCCTGTACGACACCCAGCCCACTTTCCGGCGGGCGGTCGACGAGTGCGCCGAGATCCTGCGTCCGCTGCTCGCCCGGCCCCTGCTGGACGTGATGTTCCCGGACGACCCCGACGACACGCAGATCAACGACACCGCCTACGCCCAGCCCGCCACGTTCGTCGTCGAGTACGCCTTGGCCCGGCTGTGGGAGTCCTGGGGCATCACTCCCGCCGCCGTCCTCGGCCACAGCTTCGGCGAGTGCGTGGCCGCCTGTGTCGCGGGGGCGGTGTCCCTGGAGGACGGACTGGCCTTCGCGGTGGAACGGGCCCGCATCATCCAGGAGTTCTGCCTGCCCGGCACCATGGCCGCGGTCTTCGCCTCCGAGGAGGAGGTCGCCACGGAGCTGGCCGCGTACCCGGGCCGGATCGCCGTCGCCGCGGTCAACGGCCCGGCGAACGTGGCGATCTCCGGCGAGCGCGACGTCGTCGAGGCCGTGTGCGCCGCGTTCGGCGCCCGCGGCGTGAAGACCAAGCAGCTGCACATCGCCTCCGCCGGGCACTCCCCGCTGATGGACCCGGTCCTGGAGCCGCTGCGCCGCGCCGCGCGCAAGTTCACCTTCACCACCCCGCGCATCCCCCTGGTCTCCAACGTCACCGGCGAGCTGTGGCCGTGGGACCAGGCGCCGGACGCCGACTACTGGTGCCGGCACGTGCGCGGCACGGTGCGCTTCACCGACGGCGTGCGCACCCTGCGGTCCATGGGCTACCGCACCTTCCTCGAGGTCGGTCCCGCCCCCACCCTGCTCGGGGTGATCAGCGACGCCCTGCCGCCCGGCCACGACGACCTGCTGCTGCCGAGCCTGCGGCCCCGGCAGGACGACTGGGAGGTCCTGCTGCCCACGGTCGCCGAGCTGTACGCGGCCGGTGCCCCCGTCGACTGGGCCGGTTTCGACCACGACTACACCCGGGTGAGGACCCAGCTTCCCACCTACCCCTTCGACCCGGTCCGCTGCTGGCAGCCCCCGCGTCCCTGGGACGGCACCGCGCCGGCCGCCGCGGACGAGACGGGCGAGGCGAACGAGGCCGGCGAGGCGAACGAGGCAGCTGACGGCGGCACGGGTGCCGGCACCGGCACGGACGGCCCGCGCACCCGGGCCTCCCGTGCCACGCGCCGCTCCGCCCGCACCCGGCGCCGGACGAGCCGCATCCCCACCGCCGCCGAGCTGATGGAGCTGAGCGAGTCCGAGCGCCTGGACGCCCTGTGCGCCGGGTTCGTGCTCAGCGTCAAGGACGTCCTCGGCTCCGCCTCCGCCCACATCGACGCCGACGAGCCGCTGACCGGCTTCGGCCTGGACTCCCTCATGGCCGTCGAACTGCGCAACGAGATCCAGAGCCGGCTCGGGCTCACCCTGCGGATCACCGACTTCCTCGGCGGCGCGACCATCGCAAGCGTCGCCAGGAGCATCGTCAAGGAGCTGGCCGCGACCGGCGGCGACTCCTCGGCGGACACATCGCACGAAGGCTCCGGGGCGTCCGCCGTGATCCGGCGGATGCCCCGGGCGGCCGACGCCGCCGCCAGGGAACTGCTCGACGAACTCACCGGCCCCACCGCCTCCGTGCCCGGACCGGGGGAGCGCTCATGACCGACGACCTCGCCCAGCGGCTGGCCGGGCTGACGCCCGAGGAACGCGCCCGGTTCGACGCCCTGCTCGCCGAGCGCCAGGCCGAGGACACCTTCCCGCTGGCGGTCCTGCAGCGCGGCACCTGGTTCCTCGAGCAGCTGCGGCCCCGCAACCCCGCCTACATCGTGCCCGGCGCGGTCCGGGTCGAAGGCCCCCTCGACAGCGGCCTGCTGCGCACCGCCGTCGCCGGGGTCGTCCGCCGGCACGAGGCGCTGCGCACCACCTTCCGGGTCCGTGACGGCGTCCCGGTCCAGGTCGTCCACCACCACCTGGACATCGACGTCCCCGAGACCGATCTGAGCGACCCGCGGTACACGGACGCCGACCACCGGCAGTGGATCGAGGAGGCCCTCGCCGAACCCTTCGACATCGAGGCCGGCCCCCTGCTGCGGGTCCGGCTGCTGCGCACCGGCCCCGACCGGTCCGTGCTGGTCGTCGCGATGCACCACCTCGTCTCCGACCGCTGGTCCACCGCGGTCTTCCTGAACGAGCTGTCCGAGCTGTACGAGGCCCGCGCCGCCGGCCGCCCCGCGCAGCTGCCCGAACTCCCGGTCCAGTACGGCGACTTCGCCGCCTGGCAGCATGAGCATCTGGACCGCGGCGGCTGGCAGCGGGGGCTTGCGTACTGGCGGGAGCACCTGGCCGGCGCGCCCGCGGTCCTGGACCTGCCCACCGACCGGCCCCGCCCGCCCGTGCAGGGCTTCAACGGCGGCTCCGTCCCCGTCGACCTGCCGCCCGCCCTGAACGGCGAACTGGCCGCGCTGGCCAAACGGCACGGCGCCACCCCGTACATGGCGCTGCTCGCCGTCTTCCAGACGCTGCTGCACCGCTACACCGGGCAGGACGACATCGTCGTCGGCGTGCCCACCGCCCTGCGCTCCAGCGCCGAGGTCGAGCCGCTCATCGGCTACTTCGTCAACACCCTGCCCATCCGGGCCGGTCTGGGCGGCGACCCCTGCTTCGAGACCGTCCTCACCCGCGTCCGCGACGCGTGCCTGGGCGCCTACGCCCACCAGGACGTCCCCTTCGAGCTGATCGTCACCGACCTCAACACCGCCCGCGATCTCAGCCGGCCGCCGGTGTACCAGGTCAGCTTCAGCTACGGCCGGGAACCGGTGCCCACGCTCGCCATGGCCGGCGCCCGCCTCACCCGGCTCCCCGTGCGCAGCACCGGTGCCCGCTTCGACCTGGAACTGCAGGCGTTCGACACCGACGGCGGCGTCACGGGCTGGTTCGAGTACGACCGCGACCTGTTCGACGAGGCCACCGTCGTCCGCCTCGCCGGTCACTTCCGCCGCCTCGTCGAGCAGGTGACCGCCCACCCGCGCACGCCCGTCGGCGAGCTGGACCTCCTCGGCGCGGCCGAACGCCGGCAGGTGGTGGAGGAGTGGAACGCCACCGAGCGGCAGTGGTCCGGCGGACTGGTCCACGAGTGCATCGAGGAGCAGGTGCGCCGCACCCCCGGCGCGGAGGCCGTCCGCTACGCCGGCACGTCCCTCACCTACGCCGAGCTGAACGAGCGGGCCAACCGCCTCGCCCATCTGCTGCGCGACCGCGGAGTGGGCCGGGACGTCCTCGTCGGCGTCGCCATGGAACGCTCCCTCGAGCTCGTCGTCGCCCTCCTCGCCGTGCTCAAGGCCGGCGGGGCGTACGTCCCCCTGGACACCGGCCTGCCGCGCGCCCGGCTGGCCGCCATCGCCGAGGACGCCCGGCCCCGCCTGGTGCTCACCCACGGCACCCTGGCCGAGCGGCTGCCCGCCCTGGAGTGCCCCGTGCTGGGAGTCGAGGACCTCGCCGCCGAGCTGGCCACCCGGCCCACCGGCGACCCGGGCGTGGCCGTGGACGGCGAGGACCTGTGCTACGTCATCTTCACCTCCGGCTCGACGGGCCGCCCCAAGGGCGTGATGAACGTCCACGCCGCCCTGCGCAACCGGCTGCTGTGGATGCAGGACGCCTACGGTCTGGACGCCACCGACCGGGTGCTGCAGAAGACGCCGTTCTCCTTCGACGTGTCGGTGTGGGAGTTCTTCTGGCCGCTGATGACCGGCGCCACGCTGGTCGTGGCCCGGCCCGAGGGGCACCGGGACAGCACCTACCTGGCCGACACCATCGCCGCCGAGCGGATCACCACGGTCCACTTCGTGCCGTCCATGCTGCAGCTCTTCCTCACCGAGCCCCCCGCCAGATCCGCCACGCTGCGCCGCGTCTTCTGCAGCGGCGAGGAACTCCCCCGCGACCTGCACGACCGCTTCCTCGACCTGCACCGGGCCGAGCTGCACAACCTGTACGGGCCCACCGAGGCGGCCATCGACGTCACCGCCTGGCACTGCCGGCCGCAGGAGGACACCCGCCCGGTGCCCATCGGCCGCCCCATCGCCAACATCCGCATGTACGTCCTGGACCGCCACGGGCGTCCCGTTCCGGCCGGTGTCCCCGGCGAGCTGTGCATCGCCGGCCGGGGCCTGGCCCGCGGCTATGTGAACCGCCCGGAGCTGACCGCGGAACGCTTCACGGACGACCCGTTCGTCCCCGGGGCCCGCATGTACCGCACCGGCGACCTGGCCCGGCACCGTGCCGACGGCGCGCTGGAGTTCCTCGGCCGCCTCGACCATCAGGTCAAGCTGCGCGGCCAGCGCCTGGAACTCGGCGAGATCGAGGCCGTCCTGGCCCGGCACCCCGCCGTGCGCGAGGCCGTCGTGGTGGCCCGTGAGCACGCCGTCGGCGATGTGCGCCTGGCGGCCTACGTCACCGCCGCCGGCACCGCCGCGCCCGGGGCCGGGGAGCTCGCCGCCCACGTGCGCGAGCAGCTGCCGGAGTACATGGTCCCGGCCTCCTTCACGGTGCTCGACGCGCTGCCGCTGACCCCGAGCGGCAAGACCGACCGCAAGGCCCTGCCCGAGCCGCGCACCGACCGCGCCGACCTCGCGACCCGGTTCGTCGCGCCGCAGGACGGCCTGCAGCACGCACTCGCCGCGCTGTGGCGCGACCTGCTGGGCGTCGAACGCGTCGGGATGCGGGACAACTTCTTCGACCTCGGCGGGCACTCCCTGCTCATGGCCGAGTTCCGCACCCGGCTCGCGGCCGCCCTCGGCCACGAGCTGACCATGGTCGAGCTGTTCCAGCACCCCACGGTCGAATCCCTCGCCGCCCGCCTCGGCGGCCGCGGCACCGAGCCCCCTGGCACGGACAGCGCCAGGGCACGGGCACAGAACCGACGTCAGTCCCGCAACCGGCGGCAGCAGGCGGCCGAACGCCGGGCTTCCTCCCGCCGAGACAGGTGATCCAGGTGTCACAGCCATCCCAGGAACAGCACGACCAGCACGAGGACCTCGATCGCGTCGCCGTCATCGGCATGGCCGGCCGCTTCCCCGGTGCGGACGACGTGGAGGCCTTCTGGACCAACCTCGCCGAGGGCCGCGAAGGCATCAGCGTCCTGTCCGACGAGGAGCTCACCGCGTCCGGTGTCGACCCCGCGCTGCTCGCCCGTGACGACTACGTCAAGGCCAAGGGCGTGCTGGACGGCGCCGACCTGTTCGACGAGAGCTTCTTCGGCTACAGCCCCCGCGAGGCCGAACTCCTCGACCCCCAGCACCGGGTCTTCCTCGAATGCGCCTGGCACGCGCTGGAGTCCGCCGGTGTCGACCCGGCCCGCTTCGACGGCCGGATCGGCGTGTTCGCGGGCGCGGGCCTGAACACGTACCTGCTGTTCAACCTCATGAACAACCAGCAGGTCCTGGACTCCTCCGGCATGTACCAGGTGATGCTCGCCTCGGACAAGGACTTCCTGGCCACGCGCGCCGCCTACAAGCTGGGCCTGACCGGCCCGGCGGTCACCGTCCAGACGGCCTGCTCCACGTCCCTGACCGCGGTGCACCTCGCCTGCCAGAGCCTCGTGAACGGCGAGTGCGACATCGCCCTGGCCGGCGGGGTGTCGGTCAGTTCGCCGCTGCGCGGCGGCTATCTGTACGAGCCCGGCGGCATCCTCTCCCCGGACGGCACCTGCCGCGCCTTCGACGCGGACGCCGAGGGCACCGTGCCGGGCAACGGCGCCGGCATCGTCGTGCTGCGCCGCCTCTCCGACGCGCAGGCCGCCGGTGACCGGGTCGACGCCGTCATCCTCGCCAGCGCCGTCAACAACGACGGCTCCGTCAAGGCCGGGTACACCGCGCCGAGCGTCGACGGCCAGGCCGACGTCGTCGCCGAGGCGCTGGCCCTGGCCGACGTGGACCCCGCCACCGTCGGCTACGTGGAGACCCACGGCACCGGCACCCCCCTCGGCGACCCCATCGAGATCGCCGCGCTCACCCGCGCCTACCGGACGGACAGCGACGACCGGGCCAGGTGCGCGATCGGCTCGGTCAAGAGCAACGTCGGCCACCTCGACGCCGCCGCCGGTGTCACCAGCCTGATCAAGGCGGTCCTCGCCCTCAGACACGAGGCGATCCCGCCGACACTGCACTGGGAACGGGCCAACCCCGGGCTGGCCCTGGACAGCGGCCCCTTCTACGTCAACACCGGCCTCCGCCCCTGGCCGCGCACGACCACCCCGCGCCGGGCCGGGGTCAGCTCCTTCGGCATCGGCGGAACGAACGTGCACGTCGTGCTGGAGGAGGCGCCCGCCGGGCAGCCGGACGAGCCCGGTGAGACGGCCGCGGACGACACCCGCGCCCGGCTGCTGCCGCTGTCCGCGAAGTCCGCGCCCGCGCTCGCCGCGGCGGCCGCCCGGCTCGCCGACCACCTGGAGAACGCCCCCGGCACCGGCCTCGACGCCGTCGCCCACACCCTGGCCGTGCGCCGGTCCCCGTTCCCGCACCGCGGCGCCGTCGTCGCCCGCACCACCGGCGAGGCCGTCGCCGCGCTGCGCCGGCTCGCGCACGCCCCGGCGCCGGGCGCCGCGCTCGACACCGCCCCGGCCGCGTTCCTCTTCCCCGGTCAGGGCGCCCAGTACCCCGGCATGGCCCGCGGCCTGTACGGCCGGGAGCCCGTCTTCACCGCCGAGTTCGACCGCTGCGCGGAGCTGTTCGCCCCGCACCTCGGGGAGGACCTGAGGGACCTGGTGTTCGGCGCGGAGGGTCCCGAGGCCGCGGAGCGGCTGCGGCAGACCCGGTTCGCCCAGCCCGCGCTGTTCGGCGTGGAGTTCGCCCTGGCCCGGCAGTGGCAGTCCTGGGGGGTGGAGCCGCGCGCCATGGTCGGGCACAGCGTCGGCGAGTACGTCGCCGCGTGCCTCGCGGGCGTGTTCTCCCTCCCGGACGCCGTACGGCTGGTCGCCTGCCGGGGCCGGCTGGTCCAGCAGATGCCGCCCGGGGCGATGCTCGGCGTCTTCCTGTCCGAGGAGGAGACGACCGCCCGGCTCGGCGAGGGCCTGGCGCTCGCCGCCGTCAACTCCACGGCCCTCACCGTGGTCTCCGGCACCCCCGAGGCCGTCGACGCCCTCCAGGAACGGCTCGTGGCCGAGGGCGTGGGCTGCCGCCGCCTGCACACCTCGCACGCCTTCCACTCCCCGGACATGGACGGTGCGGTCGTTCCGTTCACGCAGGAGGTCCGCGGCGTCGCGCTGCACGCCCCGCGGATCCCGGTGCTGTCGAACGTCACCGGCACCTGGCTCACCGCCGAACAGGCGACCAGCCCCGAGTACTGGGGCGCCCATCTGCGTCAGCCGGTGCGCTTCGGCGACGCGCTCGGCACCCTGCTCGCCGACCCCCACCTCGTCCTGCTGGAAGTCGGCCCCGGCCAGAACCTGTCCAACTTCGCCCGCGCCCACCGCGGCTGGAGCGCGGACCGCACCGCCGTCGGCTCCCTGCGCCACCCCGGCGAGCACGTCCCCGACGACGCCCACCTGCTGACGGGCCTCGGCGCCGCGTGGAGCGCCGGTGTCGCCGTCGACTGGGCCGCGGTCCAGGGCCCGGCCGGCCACCGTCCGGCGCGGCTGCCCGGCTACCCGTTCCAGCGGCGCCGCTACTGGGTGGAGCCCGCGAAGGCCGCCCCCGGCACGGTGTCCGCCGCCGCCCCGGACGACTGGTTCTACACCCCGGGCTGGCAGCGCCTCGCCCTGCCCGCCCCGGCCGCCCCCCGGGCCACCGGCGACACCTGGGTGGTCCTGGGCGCCGGACTCCCCCTCGGCGACGCACTCGCCGAACGCCTCGCGTCCGGCGGCGACCGCGTCGTACGCGTCCACGCGGGCGACCGGCTGGAGCACACCGGCGAGGACGTGTGGACCGTGGACCCGGCCGACCGGGACCACCTGGGCGCGCTCGTCTCCTCCCTGGCCGGGCCGGCCGGCCCGGCCGGCAGCGGGCACCGCTTCCGCTTCGTCCACCTGTGGAGCACCGCCGACGGCCTCGCGCCGGACGCGGAGCCCACCCCGGAGCGGCTGGACGCCGCGCGCCGCACCGGCTTCGACAGCCTCCTGGCGCTCGCCCAGGCCCTGGGCACCGAGCGGCTGCCCGCCCCGGCCGTCCTCGACGTGCTGTGCCTCGGCGTGTACGACGTCACCGGCGACGAACCGCTGCGGCCCGAGCACGCCCTGCTGCTCGGCGCGGCCACGGTGATCCCCCAGGAGACGGCGGGCACCACCTGCCGGGTCCTGGACATCACCGGTACCGACCCGGGCGCCCCGGGCGCGGGCGCCGTCCTCGCCGTCCTCACCGGCACCGGCAGCGACGCCGGGACCGAACTCGCCCTGCGCGGACGGTATGTGTGGGCGCGCGGCTTCGACCGGGTGGACTGGATCGACCGGGCGGCCCCCGGCGACGGCGAACCGACCGGGCTGCGCGACGGCGGCGTCTACCTCGTCACCGGCGGCCTCGGCGGCCTCGGTCTCGCCATGGCCGAGCACATCGCGACCGCGGCCGACCGGCCGGTCCTCGGCCTGCTGGGCCGGTCCGCGTTCCCGGCCCCCGCCGAGTGGGACGCGCACCTCGCTGCTCACGACGACAGCGACGCCACCAGCACCAAAATCCGGCGGCTGCGGCACCTGGAGTCCCTCGGCGCCCGCGTGGTGCTGCTGCGCGCCGACGTCACCGACGAGGAGCAGATGCTGCGGGCCGTCGGCGAACTGCGGGCCGCGGCGGGTCCGCTGAACGGTGTCGTGCACGCCGCCGGCCTGTCCTCCCAGGGCATGATCGTGACCAGGACCCCGGCCGGCGCCGGCCAGGTCCTCGCCGCCAAGACCCACGGCACGATCGTCCTGGACCGGGTCTGCCGCGCGGACGACCTGGACTTCATGCTGCTGTGCTCCTCCGTGACCGCCGTCCTCGGCGGCCCCGGCCAGAGCGACTACGCCGCCGCCAACGCCTTCCTCGACGCGTGGGCGCAGTACCAGCGCCGGGAGAGCGGGCTGCCGGTGACGGCCGTCGGCTGGGACACCTGGCGGGACGTCGGCATGGCCGCCGGCCTCGACTCCCGGTTCGGCCTCGGCTCCGGCACCCCGCTGAACGGCCACCCGCTGCTGCGGCGTCTGGTCCGCTCCGGTGCCACCTCCCGCACCTACGCCACGGTGTTCAGCACCGACGACAGCTGGATCGTCGCCGACCACCGCATCCAGGGCCACGGCCTGGTGCCGGGCACCGCCTATCTGGAACTGGTCCGGGCCGCCGTCGCCGAGCAGGCCGCGGGACGGGACATCGAGATCGGTGACGTGCAGTACATGACCCCGGTCGTGGTCCCCGACGGGCAGAGCCGCGAGGTCTTCACCACGATCGAGGAGCGCGACGGCGGCTGGCACTTCGCGGTGCGCAGCCGTACCGGCGCCCCGGGGGCCGCGGCCTGGACCGACCACGCGCGCGGCACCGTCGCCTTCCACGAACCGGGGCCCGACACCGTGCGCGACCTGGCCGCGCTGCGGGCCGCCTGCCAGGTGACCGAGGTCCTCGACACCGACGAGTCGATCAGGCTCGGGCTGCGGCTCGACCGGTTCGAGAAGGGCGGCCTGATCGAGTTCTCCTTCGGGCCGCGCTGGAAGTGCATGCGGGAGATCCAGGTCGGCCCCGAGCACGTGCTGGCGACCCTGCACCTCGACGAGGAGTACCACGGCGACCTGGAGCACTACCTGCTGCACCCGGCGCTGCTCGACGCGGCCGGCGGTACCGCCCGGGTCCACGCGCCCGACACCTACTACCTGCCGTTCAGCTACCGCAGCCTGCGCGTCTTCCACGGCCTGACCGGCACCGTGCACGCCTATGTCGAGGTGAAGGGGGCCGCGGACTCCGCGGGCGAGACCAGCACCTGCGACATCGAGCTGCTCGCCCCGGACGGCCTGGTGCTGGCCCGGATCAGCGACTTCACCATCAAGCGGATCAACGACCTGGAGGGTCTGCGCGAGCAGATCCGGCGCGCCGTCGAGCAGCCCGCCGCGCACCCGGAGGCGGACGGCGGGGACCGTCCCGGCGAGGCGGCCGGCGGTGTCCTGCGCACCCTCGCCGAGGGCATCACCGAGCAGCAGGGCAAGGACGTCTTCGCCCGGCTGCTCGCCGCCCCGCACCTGCCGGCCCACCTCGTCGTCTCGCACCACGACTTCACGGCGCTGCGCGACCTGGCCCGCTCCCTGACCCCCGAGCTGATCGATGAGGAGATGGAGCAGCTCGCGCCGCCCGGCGGCAGCCACCCCCGCCCGGACCTGGACACGCCGTACGTGGCCGCCCGCACCCCCCGCGAGCGGGAGATCGCCGAGGTGTGGCAGGAGGTCCTCGGCCTGGACCGGGTCGGCGTCGACGACGACTTCTTCGCCCTCGGCGGCCACTCCCTGGCCGCGGTCCAGATCGGCACCCGGCTGAAGAACCGCCTCGGCGCGGAACTCGACCTGCGGGCCTTCTTCGAGCACCCCACCGTCGCGCACACCGCGGAACTGCTGGAGGAGGGGGCCGGCGCGGCGGACCGCCGCGAGGACGCCATCGAGGTCCTCAGCCGCGACGGGTCGGAGGCGGACGACGGCCTGGACCTGCTCGCGGAGCTGTCCGACGAGGAGGTGGACGCGGAACTGCGCCGTCTGCTCGCGGCGGACGCCGACCAGGACAACTAGCGGAACGAGTGGAGCGACGGGCCCGGCCGGAGCAGGCGGACCGAGGAGAGCGAAGAGGTCATGGCATGAGTGGTACGGACACGGCCCCCACCGGCCGGCAGGCCCCGGTGGCCCTGGTGGCGGGCGGTTCGCGCGGGATCGGCCGCGCCGTCGCGCTGCGGCTCGCCGAAGACGGTTTCGACGTGGCGGTGTGCTACGCCTCGGACACGGCTGCGGCGCAGACCCTGCGCAAGGAGATCGGCGCGCTGGGCCGGCGGGCCTACGTACGGCAGACCGATGTCGGCGACAGCGTCGCGGTGGACGAGTTCGTCGACGGGGCCGAGGAGGCCCTGGGCCCCGTCGACGCGGTGGTCACCTCCGCCGCCGTGCTGCGCGACGGCCCGCTGGCGGCGATGGAGGACGACGACTGGGCGGACGTGCAGCGGGTCAATCTCGACGGCACGTACTACGTCTGCCGCACCGTCATCAACGGGATGATCGAGCGCAGGCGCGGCGCGATCGTGACCATGTCCTCCATCGCGGGCCTGTACGGCAACGCCGGGCAGACCAACTACGCGGCGTCGAAGGCCGGGATCATCGGGTTCACCAAGTCCCTGGCCCGCGAGGTCGGCCGGTACGGAATCCGGGCGAACGTGGTCGTGCCCGGCTTCGTCGCCACTGATCCCGTCACGGCGCTGCCGGCCGAGGTGCGCGAGCGGTTCAGGCAGCGCATCCCGCTCGGCCGGTTCGGCGAGCCGCACGAGGTCGCCGACCTGGTCTCCTTCCTGCTCTCGGAGCGGGCCGCGTACATCACCGGCACGACGTTCCAGATCGACGGCGGCGTGGCCGTGTGACGGCCGCGCCCACCACGGCACGGGGATACCACCTTGCAGATCCAGGCTGACACCGAACGCTGCGTCGGCGCGGGCATGTGCGCGCTGACCGCACCCGACCTCTTCGACCAGTCCGATCACGACGGAACCGTCGTGCTGCTCACCGACGGCCGGTGCGGGCGGCAGACCGCCGACGCCGCGCGGGCGGCGGTGGCGAACTGCCCGTCGGGCGCCCTGACCCTGACCGACTGACCACGTCCGGCGGCACCCGACACCGCGGTGGACCGCAGCGAGACGAAGGAGAAGCACACCATGCGCAACCCATGGTTCGCCCTGGAGGAGCCGCGGGACGAGGCCGGGGTACGGCTCTTCTGCCTCCCGTACGCGGGCGGCGCCGCCGCGGCGTACCGGACCTGGCGCGAGCTGGCGCCCGGCCATGTCCGGGTGCACCCGCTGGAGCTGCCCGGCCGCGGGGCCCGCTGGGGCGAGACCCCGGTCAACCGGATGCCGTTGATGACCGAGCTGCTGGCCGACGCCCTCGCGGAGCATCTGGAGCGGCCGTACGCGCTGTTCGGCCACAGCATGGGCGGCCTGATCGCCTTCGAACTCGCCAGGACCCTGCGCGCGCGGGGTCTGCCGCAGCCGGCGCACCTGTTCGTCTCCGGCTCGGCCGCCCCCGACCTGCCGCGCACCCGCAAGCCGATCCACGCGGCGCCGGACGCCGACGTGCTGGAGGAACTGCGCTTCCTCGGCGGCACACCCGCCGAGCTGCTGGACGACCCCGGGCTGATGGAGCTGGTCCTGCCCGCGCTGCGCGCCGACTTCGCGCTGCTGGAGACCTACCGCTACCAGCCGCAGCCGCCGCTCACGGTGCCGCTGACCGTGTTCGGCGGCGAGTCGGACCCCTTGGTGGCGAGCGACCAGCTCCACCGGTGGCTGCGGCAGAGCGACGCCGGTCCGCGCCTGGTCGTCCTGCCCGGCGAGCACTTCTTCCTGCACTCGTCGGTCGCCGACGTGCTGGGGACGATCGCCGACGCCCTGGCCGCGGTGGGGCCCGAGGCCCTTCCGCCCGCGAGCCAAGGTGTGGTCTGACCGGACCGTCCCGCAAGCCTCTCGCTTCTTCGGCACCGACCCTCTGGAGGACCCGTGACCGCCACCCCGCCCGGCAGCCGGATCGTCTCGATCGCCCACCACCAGCCGACGCACGTGCTGACCAACGACGACCTGGCCGCCCGGGTCGACACTTCCGACGAGTGGATCAGGTCCCGTGTCGGCATCGCCACCCGCCACATCGCCGCCGCGGACGAGAGTGTCGCCGACATGGCGATCGGCGCCGCCGCCAAGGCCGTCGCCCGGGCCGGCGTGGACGCCGCCGACATCGACCTGGTGACCGTCGCGACGTGCACCGCCGTGGACCGTATGCCCAGCATCGCCGCCCGGGTCGCCCGCCACCTGGAGATCCCCGACGCGGCCGTCTTCGACCTCAACGCGGCCTGCGCGGGCTTCAGTCACGCGCTGGCCACCGCCGACCTCGCCGTGCGCGGCGGCAGCAGCCGTACCGCCCTGGTCGTCGGCGCGGACAAGATGAGCGACTTCCTCGACTGGCAGGACCGTTCCACCTGCGTCATCTTCGGCGACGGCGCGGGAGCCGCGGTCGTGACGGCCGCCGAGGGCGGCACGGCCGGCACCATCGGCCCGGTGGTGTGGGGCTCGCAGCCCCAGCGCGGCTCGGCCATCACCCTGGAGACCTCCGGCCCGGCCGGCCCGCCCGCGCTGTTCCGGCAGGACGGGCGCGTCGTCTACCGCTGGGCCGTGACCTCGCTCGCCCCGGTGGCCCGCCAGGCCTGCGAGCGGGCCGGCACCGATCCGTCCGAGCTGGCCGCCGTCGTCACGCACCAGGCGAACCTGCGCATCATCGAGGCCGTGACCAAGCAGATCGGCGCGGCCAACGCCGTGGTCGCGCGCGATGTCGTCGACTCCGGCAACACCTCCGCCGCCAGCGTCCCCATGGCCCTGTCCAAGCTCGTGGAACGCGGCGAGGTCGCCAGCGGCGCTCCCGTCCTCTTGCTCGGCTTCGGCGCGGGCCTGTCGTACGCGGCGCAGGTGGTGGGCTGCCCCTGACGATTCTTCGGCTCGTCGTGACGAACGGTGTTGACGCCGGTTCCCCGGGTAGGTGATCTTTTGTTCCCGTGCCGCCGCCCCCGCGCCGGCACGGCCGACGACATCCCTCAGTCCCAGGAGGCTGCCCGTGGCCGAGCACGCGTGGACCGCCGGGGCGGCGAGGACGGAGTCCGCCGTCCCCCGCCCGCCCGCCCGTCGCCGGTGCGGGCCGGCCGTGAGCGTGTCCGCTGCGGCGGGGCTCTCCGGCGGGCACCCGGTGGTGCGCCCCGCGGCCCGGGCCGGGGCCCCCGGCCGGGACGTGACCGACGCCGTCCTGTCCCTCGCCGGCCCCCGGTCGCGCCGGATCGGCAAGACGGTCCGCGCCGCCCGTGCCGGGCGCCGGGACGTACCCGGCGCCGGCGGGAAGCCGTCGGTGACCTCCGCGCCGGAACCGGCACGCGGCATGCGGAACGCCCGGTGACCGGGTCACAGGCGACGAAGGACAGCGGCACGCGGCCGCCCCGGCGGATGACCGCCCCTTCGACGGGGGCGGTGTCCCCCGCCGCGACCGGCACGGGCGGGCCGGGGGCCGGACGACGGCGGGGCCGGTCCGCGCCGGTCCGCACGGCGACGAGGCGGCCGGTGTCCGCAGGTGTTGCCCGGCAGACGGTGCCGGGTGGGAGGCGAACGGCGCCGGAGGCGCCCGGGGTTCACACGGCGCGGCCCGGTCGGGCCGCGCCGCCGTGTTCGAGCCCTTCGGCGAAACTGAGCCAGCGCTCGCCGCAGTATCTGGCGGCCCGGGCGATGTCGGCGTACCGGTGTTCGGGCACCGCGCCCATCAGCCACCTCCACTTCTCGTCGTCGAGCGCGTTGGCCGCAAGGAGCTGCAGCAGCGCCCTGCCCGCCTCGGAGAAACGCAGCGAAGGGTCCTGGCGCAGGTTTCCGAGGCGTCCGGCGCCGGAGATGAGGGCCGGCTCCGACCGGGACCGGACCACCCGTCCGGTGTCCTGCACCGCCACCCGCCCGGCGTCCTGCCCCGCCGGCCGTCCGGGCACCACACGGCTCTCGGACGGACTGAGTTCCCGCGCGGCTTCCCGTACCTTGGGCGGCACCGGATCCTTGCCTTCCCGGATACGCAGCCGGACGTCCCGGGCGGTCGCGAGCGCGATGCCGGCTTCCTGGGCTATCTCGCGCAGGGAGGCGTTCGGGCGCTCCGCGATGACCTGACCCGCGCGGCGCCGGCCGGCCGCGCTGTTGACCGGCCGGGAGCGGCCGTCGCGTCCGGTGCGCGCGTGCACCTGCCCGTCCTGGGCGGTGGACCGTCTGCGCAGCGAGGAGACCGTGGCCGGGGCCAGCCCGGTCACCTCCGCGATGCGCCGGTCCGACCAGTGCGCGTGGCTGTCGATGATGCGCTCGGCCGCCGAGAGCCGGTCCCGGCGCGAGAGCGGCATGCCGTGTTCGGCGTTGAGCCGGACGGCCAGGACGAACGCGTCCTCGGCCGAGCCCTCCACGTACCGGACCTCGATCATGTCCTCGCCGCGCAGCACCGCCGCCCGCAGCCGGTGCACACCGTCGACGATCCGCATGGTCGGCCGGTGGACCACGATGGGCGGCAGCGGGCTGCGCGTCTCGGCGAGCGCCTCGACGTGTTCCGCGTCCTCCCCCGCGATACGCGGTGAATCCGATGTCACCAAGGACGCGATGGGCACCAGTTCCGTCGCCTGCCCGCCAGAGGCGCCAGGCATGGGTGCCGTGGTCCTGCCTGCCGTTAACGCGTCGAGCATCAGCGCCTCCTGAGGCATCTCCGGTTCCGGACTCATGCGGCGACGATACCCGGAAAGAAACCGACTGCGCTGTTTTATTAGGAGAGCCTCAAGGAACTTTGGAGGAGTCTTCGAGCGGGCTCCGCGAAGGAATGTTGAAGGAGTCCTGGAACGGGCTCCGCAGGCGTCACCGGACCGGTGCGGCCGCGTACTCTTCGACCAGGTCGGCGAGCGGCACATCGGGGTTGACCGCCAGCCGCTCGGCCACGACCCGCAGCGCCAGCGGAAGCCCGCCGCACAGCGCCGTCAGGCGCTCGGTGACCGGACCGGGCCGCTGGATGCGTCCCCTGCTGAGCCGGACCAACAGCTGTGCCCCCTCCTCCCCGGTCAGCGGCCCGACCGTGACCAGGTGCGCGCCGTCCCGCGCCGCGAGTTCGCTGAAGCGCCGCCGGCTCGTCGCCAGGACGCAGGAGGCGCCCCGGGGGATGAGGGGGCGCAGCTGATCGGCGTCGTGCGCGTCGTCACAGACCACCAGCATCCGCCGGCCGTGCAGCAGACTGCGGTAGAGGGAGGCGCGGGCGGCCACGCCCGCCGGCATCCGCGAGGCCTCGACACCGAGGCCGCCCAGGAGCTGGCCGAGCGCTTCCTCGGTGCTGACCGGCCGTCCCTGGAGACCGCCGCCGAGGTCCACGTACAGCTGGCCGTCGGGGAAACGCTCGGTGAGCCGGTGTGCCAGTTGCAGCACCAGCGCCGACTTGCCGACACCGGCCGGGCCGTCGACCACGGCGACCGGGGTGGAGGCGCCGGCGCGCGCGCACTCGCTGCTCACCCACTCCTCCAGCGCCGCGAGTTCCGCCGCGCGCCCCACGAACCCGCGGGCCAGCGGCGGGAGCTGGGCCGGCTTGGGCGCGCCGCGGAAGACGGTGTCCCGGTCGGTGAGCAGCAGGGACGCCGGATCCGCGCCGGGCGCGCTCAGCCGCGGGTGCCCGGCCAGGATCTGCTGGTACAGGGTGCGCAGTTCGGCACCGGGTTCGATACCGAGCTCCCTGACCAGCAACTGCCGGGTCTCCTCGTACGTCCACAGCGCGTGCACCCGGCGTCCGCTGCGGTAGAGCGCCAGCATCAGCAGCCAGCGCAGCTTCTCGCGCAGCGGCTCCTCGGACACCGTGGCCGGCAGTTCGGTGACCAGTTCGGCGTGCCGGCCGGCCGCCAGCATGTCCTCGGCCCACTCCTCCACCGCCGTGAGCCTCAAATCCCGCAGCCGGTCCCGCTCCATGGCCGCGAACGGGCCGGGGATCCGGGACAACGCCTCGCCGCGCCAGCCGGCCAGGGCCTGTTCGTACAGCCGTAAGGTCTCCTCCAGGTCGCCCCGTCCGCGTGACCTGCGGGCCTCGCCGAGGTTGCGAGCGAAGACGGCGGCATCCACGGCCAGGGGGTCCACCCGCAGGCAGTAGCCGCCCGACTCGGAGGTGAGCAGCAGGCCGGCCGCCCGTTTCCTGCGGCCCGGCTCGAATGCCCGGCGCAGCCCGGCCACATAGGTGTGCACGCCGTTGGCGGCCGTGTGCGGGATGTCGCTGCCCCACACGGCGTCCACGATGTTCTCGACGCCCACGACATCACCGGCGCGGCTGGCGAGCAGGGCCAGTACGGCCCGCTGCTTGGGCGGGCCCAGTGCGACCTCCGCCTCGTTCCGCCACGCGCGCACCGGGCCGAGGAGCTGTATGCGCAAGGGCGATCCCGTGGTCACCAAGGATGATTCACCTCCTGAAGGTACCGATCTGCCCGTTTCCGTACCACCTCCCCGCGGGGCGGCGGCCGGTGCGCGGGTACGGCCCGCGGGCGCGGGAAAGGAACGCCGCCCGCCGGGCGCGGCGCGGGGACGCGCGCGGACATCGGCCGGCTCCTCGTCGTCCTCCCGCCGCCGTGGTGTGTGGCGGCGCCTCACCGGTCACCGGGCCACGGCCGCGGCAGGGACGCCGGAAAACCGGCCGGCGCGTCAAGGAGCATTTCTTCGGAAAGCTCGGCGGTACCGGCTTCCGGCAGAAGCGCCGCCGTATTCCATTTGATCGAGGCAGGCATCGTAGACCCCATCCTGAGCGCATCAACATCAGTCGGCGCGACTGGACACGGCGATGCACCGGGGAAGCTCAAGACGGGCGAGATGAGCGGGGCACGGTCCTACCCACGACTTCCGACGAAGGCTCGTCCATTAGAAACACAGTTCGGTGGGGCGCACTAGTCCCGGCGCACCGGCACCGGCTGCCGCGGGCGCGTGCGTTGATCGGCAGCCGCCGATCGTGGGACCGTTGAGGGAGCGGACGGGTTCAACTGAGACCCGGCGAGCAGTTGAACACCCCTGCGGTCTCCCGGGTGATCAGATCCAGCGCGAATCCCGGGCAATACGCAGCGCGTCGATCCGGTTGCGCGCGCCCAGCTTCGCGACCATGGAGGAAATGTAATTGCGTACGGTCCCCTGGGACAGGTGCATCCCTGCCGCGATCTCCGTGACGGTGTCGCCCCGGGCGACGTACTCCAGGACGGTGAACTCACGCCTGTTCAAAGGGCAGTCACTGTTGTTCAGCGCGGCGACCGTCAGCTCCGCGTCGAACACCCGGTCACCTTGGTGCACCCGGTGAATGGCCTCGACGAACTGACGCGGGGACACACTCCGCTCGACGATACCGCTGATTCTGGAGGCGAAGGCCTGACGGACGACCGAGCGCGTCACCGCGGTGGCCAGCAGCATGCTCCGGCAGCCGATGTCCGCGATCTTCTCCGCGGTGGACAGCGCCTCGCCGTCCCCGTCCTCGAAGCTGATGATCGACACGTCCGGTCTGTGCTGTTCGGCGAACTTCAGGGCGGCGAGGTTGCTTTCCGCGGAACCGACGACGCGTACTCCCTCGTGCCGCTCCAGCAGCGCGGCGAGCGCGAAACGGGACAGACGCCGGTCGTCGGACACCAACACATCGATTCCCACACGGGCTCCCTATGTAGTTCCACGACGCGGCCCATTGTGGGGAAACCGTCTGGTCGAGATATGGACGTCGTCTGCATGACGGCCCGCCGCCGCCCCCGCGGCGGCCTCACGAACGCCCGTCCGGGCTGCTCCGGCGGCCGGCGCCACCGCACGCGGTGATACGCGAACGCGGCCCCGGTCAAGGCTGACGAGAGCCTTCACCATCGGGGCCGCGTGGCCGTGCCGGCCTTGCGGTTGACCGCGCGGGGGGCGGCACGTCGCGTCAGCCGGCGGCCTCCTCGCCGGCGTCACGGCGGACGGGCCGGGGCAGCACGAAGAGCGCGACGAGGACGCCGACGACCAGGATGGCGGCGCCGGCCGTCATGCCGAGCGCGTACCCGTCGCTGAGCGCCCGGGGGGTCTCGGAGTCCCCGCTGCGGGCGGCTGCCGCGGTCCCGAGTGCGGCGAGCCCCAGCGAGGCGCCCATCTGGCGGGTGCTGTTGAGCATGCCGGAGGCGGTGCCCGCCTCATGCGGCGCGACGCCCCCGGTGGCGATGGAGACGGCCGGCGCGAGGCACAGGCCGATGCCGACGCTGGCGAGGATGGACGGGCCGAGGACGTCGACCAGGAACGAGCCGTCGGCGCGCATCAGGCCGAACCAGCCGTAGCCGAGCGCGGCCAGCGTGCCGCCGGTGATCAGCATGTTCCGGGGGGCGAACTTGTAGCCGAACTTGACGGCGAGGGTGGAGCCGACGACCACGCCCACCATGAACGGCAGGAACTCGGCACCACTGCGGGCCGGGCTGCCGCCGAGCACCCGCTGGAGGTAGAGGGAGACGAAGTACAGGGCCGAGGCCATGGCGCCGCCGAACAGCAGCATGAAGACGTTGGCGCCGGCGACCGAGCGGTTGGCGAAGAGGCCGAGGCGGATCAGCGGGTCCCGCTTGGTGGTGCGCTCGACCTGGATGAACCCGGCCAGCAGGGCGACGGCGACCACGAGAGTGATCACGGTGGTCGGCGAGGTCCACGGGTGCTGGTCGGTACGGACGACGCCGAACACGAGCAGGGCCGCACCCGCCGTGGCCAGTACGGCGCCCAGCACGTCCGGGCGGCCGCGGTGCGCGGCCGGGGTGTCCTGGGCGATGCCGCGCCAGGCCAGGGCCAGCGCGAGGGCGGCCATCGGCAGGTTGATGTACATCACCCACTGCCAGCCCGCGTACTGGGTGAGCAGTCCGCCGGCCAGGACGCCGACGGCACCGCCGGAGGCGTTCACCGCGCTCCAGATGCCGAAGGCCCGCACGCGCTCCTTGCCGCCGGGAAAGGTCGAGGCGAGCAGCGCCAGTGCCGCCGGCGCGACCGCGGCGGCGCCGACGCCCTGCGCCGCGCGCGCGGCCACCAGCTGGCCGGGGGCCTGCGCGAGGCCGCCGACGAGCGAGGCGAGGCCGAACAGCCCGAGTCCTAACAGCATCACGCGTTTGTGCCCGTACCGGTCGGCGATCTTGCCGCCCAGCAGGAGCAGGCCGCCGAACGTGAGGGCGTAGGCGTGGATCACCCAGGTCAGGCCGACCTCGCTGAAACCGAGGCCGCTGGCGATCCGGGGGAGACCGACGTTCACCACCGTCAGGTCCAGCGACACCATGAACTGCACGACGGACACCGCGGCGAGGGTGGTCCCCGGCCGCGCGCCGCTCGCGACGACTGTCTTCTCACTCGCTACTTGCGTACTTGCCACCGCACCCAGCCTCTCCGCGTGTGGTCGTGCCGGTAGAGTTTCCGAACGTGTTCTGAAATTAGCAGCGGAGCGGCCGGGGTGTCGACCGCGCAGGTCGGACAGGGGGTGTCGTGGCGAGGCATGATGGGGCGATGCCACAATCGAACGCACTGCGCCGGCCCGTCGGCCGGCCCCCCGTGACCTCCCGCAAGCAGATCCTGAGCGCGGCCCGCGGGCTCATCGACGAGTACGGCTGGGAGAAGCTCACGATCCGCCGGCTCGCGTCCGAGATCGGGGTCGGGCCGACGACCCTGTACTCGCACGTGCGGGACAAGGAGGACCTGCTGTTCCTGCTGATCTACGAGTACGCGGAACAGATCCCGCACCCCGAGCTGCCGAGCGAGCCGCGGGAGCGGATCACCACCGCCGCCGTCGCGATCCACGACGGCCTGGCGGCGTGGCCCTGGGCGGCGGAGGTCCTCACCACCGACGGGTTCATCGCCCGGCTCGGCGACTCGTTCCTGTGGCTGGTCGAGACGATCCTGGCCGGAGTCGTCGACGCCGGATGCCCCCCGGAGGAGAGTGTCCGCGTCTTCCGCAGCATCTGGTACTACACGGTCGGCGAGATCCTCGTACGCGCGCACACCCGCCACCGCAAGATGGACGAACAGGACCCCACCTGTCTCAATCCCTACTTCGGGAACGCCGACGGCCCGCTCCGGCACCGGCACCTGGCCGCCATCGCCGGCCGGTGGGCGGCCCTGGCCGGAAAAGACACCTTCGAGCAGGGGCTGCGCGCCTTCGTCGACGGCCTGCTCGCGCAATCCCTGACGGAAACCGCCGAAACGGCGGCAAGGGAATCGGACTGACCATTCAACTGCCTTTCGTGGACAGTTGAACACGCGAGCGCGGCCAGGGCGGCAACCCCGGCCCCGGAAACGGGCGGACACGGCGCCCGCGGATCAAGTCCGCGGCGCCGCCGTGGAGTTCGGATCGCTCACCGGTCCGCACGCCCGAGTTGACGACGCCGCGGCACATCATGAGAAATACATCTACGAGAGGCCTGGGTCGGCATTGTAGCCTGACCACGATCCTCCGCGATCCGAGCCGCGGACCGCGCAGCACGATCGGGCCCACCGCACACCATTGCCAGTCGGGCATCGAACTCGGAAGAAGATTTGGACAATGACTATCCCTGTCTATATCGCGTCGGCTGCGGCCTGGATTCCGCCCGCGGAATCCGCGGCGGAAGCGGTGGCCGCCGGTAAGTACTCCGACGACGACAACGCCACCAACAAAATACCGTGTCTGCCGGTGGCCACGGATGAGATATCCGTCCCGGACATGGGAGCGATCGCGGGGCGAAAGGCTCTCGACCGGGCCGCGGACGTGATCGGGGACCAGGTCGACCTGGTCCTGCACGCGTCGATCTACCACCAGGGCCGGGACCACCACTGGAACTCGGCTCCCTACATCCAGCGCGAGCTGGGCCTCACCGACGCCTTCGCCCTGAACGTGGAGGGGATGTCGAACGGGGGCATGGCGGCGATCGACCTGGCCATGTCCCAGCTGGAGGCCGGCCGGGCGACGAACGCTCTGGTCACCACCGCGGACCGGTTCTGCCCGCCCGGCTTCGACCGGTGGCGGGGTTCGTACGGCATCGTCTTCGGCGACGGCGCCACGGCGTTGGTCCTCTCGACGACCGGCGGGTTCGCCCGCATCCACGCCATCGCGTCGGCCACCGAGGCGTCCCTGGAACCGCTGCACCGCGGCACCGCCCCGTTCACCAACGCCTACGGCGTGGTCCTCGACGAGAACCTGCGCACCCCCAAGAAGTCGTATCTGGAGGAGGTGGGCACGGAGTCGGTGCTCAAGCGCGCCGAGGAGGTGCTGATGCGCACCCTCTCCAAGGTGCTCGGCCGGACCGGGCACAAGCTCGACGACTTCGCCCGCGTCCTGCTGCCCAACATGGGGCACGGGCTGATGCAGGACCAGTTCTTCAAGCCGCTGAACATCCCGGCCGAGCGCACGCTGTGGAACTGGGGCCGCTACGCGGGGCACCTGGGCGCCGGCGACCTGAGCGCGGCGGTGGCCCGCCTGGTGGAGAAGAAGGAAGTCGCCCAGGGCGACCTCGTACTCCTGATCGGCACCGGCGGTGGCTACTCCGTCACCGTGGCGGTGGTGGAGATCGAGTCCGTGCCGGAGTGGCCCGAGACCACCACGGACTTCGCCCTGCCCGCCGACGTGAGGGCATCGGCCCGTCCCTGACCGGGGCTTCGGCGCCGCCCCTCGGCGCGCCGAGCGGTTCCCCGGCCGGTCCCCGTACCCGGCCGCCCCCGCGGGGCGGCCGGGCGTGTGTCACGCGGCGCGGCACCCGGTGCCCGCGCCGTGCCCCCGCATGTCCAGCCGGCCGCGCGGATTCACACCGCCGGATCCCGCGCCGGTGTGACCCGAGGAGAGAACTCCCTTGGCCATGGACCGTTTCGTCCGCGCCCTGATCCAGTGGCAGGCGGGCAGCAGGCCCGAACCGGCGCGCACGCTGCCCGTGGCGCACCTGCGCGAACGCTACGCCACGCAGGTGGGACGTCTGCGCGGCAAGTCCGCGCAGGACCCGGACATCGAGACGAAGGACCACCTGATCGACGGCGGCGACGGCACGTTCCGCGTCCGGACGTATCAGCCGCCCGCCGACCGGGGACGCCTCGTGACGTATCTGCACGGGGGCGGCTGGGTGACCGGCAGCGTCGACACCCACGACCCCGTCTGCCGGCGCATCGCCTGCGAACTCGGCGCGGTCGTCGTCTCCGTCGACTACCGCCGTCCGCCGGAGCACCCGCACCCCGGCCCGCTCCGGGACGGCATCGCCGCGTCCGAGTGGGCCGACCGCGCCTTCCCCGGCCGCCCGCACGTGATCGCCGGGGACAGCGCGGGCGGGGCCCTGGCCATGGGGATCGCGATGCACCACCGCGACCACGGCGGCATCGGGTTCGCCGGGCAGCTGATGGTGTACCCGCCGGCCGACCCGGAACTGCGGTCGGAGTCCGCCCGCAAGTACGGCACGGGGTACCTCGAGGAGGTCGATGATCTACGCTGGTACTACGACCAGTACGTGCCGGACCCCGCGCACCGTTCGGACCCGGCGATCGACCTGCTGAGCGCGGATCACCGCGGACTTCCCCCCACCGTCATCGGCACGGCCGAATTCGACCCGCTGCACGACGAAGGCGTCGAGCTGGCGCTCCGGCTGGCCGCCCAGGGGGTCGAGGTGCACCATGTGCCCGCTCCGGGCCTGGTGCACGGATACCTCCTCATGGCCGACATCATCCCGGCCGCCACGGAGGCGGTGAGGAACGTGCTGGCGGCAGTGGAACAGATGCTGACCCCGGTGCCCACGGCGCGATGACCCGGGCACCGGCCCCACCTCCCGCTCCAAGTCCCCGCACGCATGAGGAGTTCCGGCCGTGACCATCCCAGGACCGTATTCGACGGTGGACGTGCGCACTCTGGCGGACGCCCTGCGGCTGCGCGCCGAGCAGCAGCCCGACCAGACCGCCTATGTCTTCCTGCGCAACGGCGAGGACCCGCACGAGCGGCTCAGCTACAAACGCCTGCACGACGAGGCCCGCGTGCGGGCGTCCGCCTTCGCCGCCGAGGGGCTCTCGGGGCGCAGCGCCGTGCTGCTCTACCCCTCCGGGCTGGAGTTCGTCCGGACCCTGCTGGGCTGCATGTCCGCGCGGGTGGCCGGCGCACCGGTGCAGGTGCCGCGGCGCCGCGAGGAGGTCGAGCGGCTGCGCCGGATCGCCGACGACGCCGGGACCTCGACCGTGCTCACCACCGCGGAGGTCGCGCGCGAGGTGCGGGAACGCTTCGCCGGGATGCCGGAGCTGGACGGTCTGACGTTCGTCGCCACCGACGCGTTGCGCTACGACCCGGACGCCCTCGCGCCGCCCCTTCCCGGCCCCGGCGACATCGCGCTGCTCCAGTACACCTCCGGCTCCACCGGCGACCCCAAGGGCGTCATGGTCAGCCACGCCAACTTCCTCGCCAATGTGGCCGAGACCGTCGAGCTGTGGCCGGCCGAGCCGGACGGCACCGTGGTCAACTGGCTGCCGCTCTTCCACGACATGGGGATGCTGTTCGGGGTCGTCATGCCGCTGTGGGCGGGCATCCCGTCGTACCTCATGGCCCCGGAGGCGTTCATCCGGCGGCCGGCCCGCTGGCTGGAGGCGATCGCCCGGTTCGGCGGCACGCACGCCGCCGCACCCAGCTTCGCCTACGAGCTGTGCGCGCGCGCCGCCGCCGACGGCAAGACCGGGGCGGTCGGCGACCTGTCCCGCTGGCGGGTGGCCGCCAACGGTGCCGAGCCGGTGCGCTGGGCCACCATCCGCGCCTTCACCGAGGCGTTCGCGCCGCACGGCTTCGACCCGCGGGCCATGTGCCCCGGATACGGTCTGGCGGAGAACACCCTCAAGGCCACCGGCAGCAGCCAGGACCGGGAGCCCACCGTGCTGTGGCTGTCCGCCGAGGCGCTGCGCAACGGCACCGCGCAGCCGGTCGGCGACGGCGCCGCCGACGCGGTGCCCCTGGTCGGCAGCGGCAGCGTGGTGGGCCGTACCCGGGTGCGGATCGTGGACCCCGTGACGCACCGCCCGGTGGCCGGCGGGCAGGTCGGCGAGATCTGGATCAACGGCCCCTGTGTGGCGGGCGGTTACCACGGGCGCGCCGAGGCGAGCGAGGAGACGTTCCGGGCGCGTGTGAAGACACCGCGGGCCTCCGGCGAGCCCCACCTGCGCACCGGGGACCTCGGCTTCCTGCACGCCGGGGAACTGTTCGTCACCGGCCGTCTGAAGGACGTCGTCATCCGCAAGGGCCGCAACCACTACCCGCAGGACATCGAGCTGTCCGCCGAGCTGGCCGTGCCGGGCGCGCACCCGAACTGCGCGGCGGCCTTCTCCAGCGACGACGGCGGGCACGAGCGGCTCGTGGTGGTCGTCGAGGCCGACGGGCGGCTCCTGGGCTCCCTGGGCGCCGAGGGCATCCGCCGGCGGGTGCGCAACGCGGTGCGGGAGCGGAACCGGATCACCCCGGACGAGGTCCTCGTGGTACGGCGTGGAGCGGTCCCGAAGACCTCCAGCGGCAAGGTGCAGCGCCGGGCGTGCAAGCGGCGCTACGAGAACGGTGAACTGGCCGTCGTGGACGTGCCCGCCGCCGCCCCGGCCGGCGGGCGGGCCTGAGGAGCGCACCGGCGGCACCGGCGGCGCCGGCCCGCCCGGGGCGAGCAGGTCACGCCCAGGCGCCGTCACCGGTGCGGCGCCGGAACGGGTGACCCTTGGTGGTGTGCTGCACGACCCGGTTGTGGCCGTAGGTCTCCACGCCGCTGACCAGCACCGTTCCGTAACGCTCCAGGCTCGCCCGGCCGCCGTACTCCTCGACTGCCGAGGCACCGGGGTAGACCCGTACGGACGTGGGTACGTAGCGGGCCGAGAAGGCCATGCGCATCCGGTTGGTCCGGCCGGCGTGCGGGTGCGAGGCGTGCAGCAGGCGCGACCAGAAGATGACGAACTGCCCGGCCCGCATCTCGACGGACACGGCCTTGGACTCGTCGGGCTGCCAGTCCGGGTCGATCTGCAGCTCGCGGTAGTCGTAGCCGAAGAAGCCGCGCCGGACTCCGTTCTTCACCACGGATATGTTCCGTTCCGGGTCGTAGCGCATCGGCTTGGTCTCGTCGTAGTACATGGTGCGGTGTGTGCCGGGGATGAACTGCAGGCCGCCCATGTCGGCGGTGGCGTCGGTGAACGCGCACCACACGGTGAGACAGCCGCCCGGGTCGCAGTCCCGCGGCCACTGGATCTGGGGCCGGCCGGACGCGTTGGCGAACGTGGCGGCCTGGTGCCAGTCCGTGCCCTCGTTCCCCGGGTACTTGGGGAAGAAGTCGGAACGCCAGCACAGCACGTCCGGGCCGAGCACGGAGGCGACCCGGTCGACGATGCCCGGCTGGGTGATGTGATCGGCGAGGAAGGCGTTGTCGAGGTGCCGGTCGTAGTTGGCGGAGTTCCCCGCCCCCGTGCCGTCGGACTCGTCCCGGTACACCGCGTCGCTGCGGTCGGCCAGGTCCTGGCGGGCCCGGGCCCACTCCCACTCGATCTCGTCAGGCTCGTAGAGCGTGAAGGGGCCGGCGTATCCGTTCCGGTGGAACTCCGCCAGCTCCTGTGCGGTGAACCGGAAATCGCGTGGTTGAGCGGACATGTCTCTCCTCGGTGGGGTCCACGTGCCCGCGGGGCACGTGGACCGCCCTCGCCGTCGTAGTGAACAGACTCCGGGCCCCTGACGCCGTCGGTGACACCGGTCGCGTGCGTCCGCGGCGAAAGCCGCGGCAGGGCACCCGACACCGGGGTGCCGGTGGCGGCCATGGTCTCGTGGTGTGCCGCCGGTTGCCAACGGCGGCACACCCCCGCCCCGTCGCCCGCCCGGCCGGCGCGGCACCGGCCGGGCCCCTCACGCCCCGGCGGTGCCGGTTCCGGCGGGCGGGTCCGGGGGGAAGGCGCCCGGCTGCCGCAGCTCGCCGACGAGTTCGTCGACGCGCTGCCTGGTGAGGTGGCGCATCGCGTACAGGTGGACGTAGGAGCGGGCGGTGCCGTCGGCGTGCACGGTCTCGCTGGCCAGGGAGTAGCGGTGGACGATGTCCGCGCGTGGCCGGCGGAACCGTATCGACAGCGACTGCGGACTGCGTGCCACCCACAGGTCGTCGCCCAGCTGCTCCTGCAGCGCCAGCAGCCGCTCGTGCGTGTAGGCGGCGAGACCGTCGCACTCGGCCGCGAGCCGGGCCAGGTCGTCGTAGGAGTGGCGGGCCAGGTAGTCCCACATCAGCAGCGAGGAGAAGCCGTTGCGGGAGCCGGCGAAGGTGGTGTCGGTGGCCCCGATGTACTCCGACGCCTTGGGCGGGGCCATCTGCAGTCCGGTGCGGGTCATGAACACCCCGCACGCCCACGGGGTCCCCATCCATTTGTGGCCGCTCATGGTCAGCGAGTGCACGTCGGGGAGCCGGAAGTCGAAGGCCGGCGGTGCCTGCTCCACCAGGCCGGCGTCGCGGGCCATCTCCAGGTAGGGCACGTAGCCGGCGCCGAGTGCCGCGTCGACGTGCAGCCAGAATCCCGACCGCTCGTCGTGGCCGGCGTCCTCGCCGTCACCGTGGTGGACGCGCCGGCTGTCCAGCCCGTATTCGGCGCAGATGTCGTGCACCGTGCGGGAGACCGCCTCCACGTCGTCGTACGCGCCCTTGAAGGTGGACCCGTAATTGAGGCTGACCAGGATCGGGTAGCCCCGGCTGGCGAAGAACCGCACCAGCACGGCGAGCCGGTCGATGTCGATGGCGCCGTCCTCGGTGGAGGGCACCTCCCGCGGCCACGGGGTTCCCGGACCGAGCGGGTTGTCGTCGGGGTAGCGCGTGGAGCCCAGGGCGTGGAAGGTGTCGATGTCCAGCGCCCGTACGGCTTTGGTCAGCGAGTAGTGGGTGTCCTCGGAGAAGAACGCCACCGGATGGAGGGCGTGCGGGCCGTCGCCGCGCGGTGCGTGCCCGAGGGCCGCCCGGCCCGGCTCGCGGTGCTGAGCGCGCAGCGGCTTGCCCGACAGGTAGTCCCGCGCGTTCCACAGGCCGTACAGGTTCCCCTCGCTGGAGCCCATGGTCAGCACGTAGCCCCAGTACGACTCGGGGTCCTCCGGGTCGTGCGGCCACTTCGCGTGCCACAGCGAGGCGAAGTAGTCGAGCACGGCCCGCTCCAGCACCTTGGAGTTCAGCGTGTAGGAGCTGGACTGGTAGGGGTCTCCGACGTTGTTGAGGTGCCGGTTGAGATAGTGCCCCAGGCGCTTTTCGTAGTCGAGAGCGCTGTTGACCTGGTAGCCGGCGAAGTTGCGCGTCTGGGTGTCTATGTGCCGGCGGAACAGCGCCTCGGCCTCGGCGTACTGCTCCTCGTCCAGTCCGGTGGCCGGCAACTGCACCTTGTGGTGGGGGACTTCGGGAACCTCGAGGTAGGCCGTCCGGGGGTCGGAGGACGGGGCGGTGCCGTACGGGCGGCCACCGACGACCCGCAGCCGGCTGAAGGTCTTCTGCCAGGGTGTGTCTTCGGGACCGAAGGGTATGTCTGCGTGTGTTGCGGCTTCACGAGCCATGGGAGCTGGTCCTTTCACTGCGCGGCTCCCCGGTCGAGCGGGGGTCACGGCGCTGCTTGGGAGAGGCTGCCGGAAGGGTCCCCGGCCGGGGCGCGGGGCGCCGGAGCCGGCACGGACGCGCCGCCCAGGCGCGCGTACCGGTCCGGGCGGGCCGAGCGCAGCCAGGAGGCGAGGGCGACACCGAGGACGCCGGCCAGCAGCAGGAGCCACGGCAGGGCGGTGACGGCGGGCTCGGTGGTGCCGGTCAGTACGTCGAAGTTCGACACCACCAGAACCGCCGCGGTGATCAGTCCCAGGGCTCCCAGCGCGGGCGCGACGACGGTCTGCCACCGTCCCGCGCGCCGGCGGCGGAAGTAGCCGACCACGGCCACCGAGGCCAGGGCCTGTAGCAGGATGATGCCGAGGGTCCCCAGCCCCAGCATGCTGGTCGACATGTTCACGTACGGGTCGAGGCCCGCTGCCGCGAACAGGGTGACCACCACCGCGCTGAAGACGGTCTGGACCACGCTGGCCCGGTGCACGGAGCCGTGCCCGCCCCGCGTGGCGTGCAGACCGGCCGGCATCAGCCCGTCGCGGCCCAGGGCGTACATGTACCGGTTGGCGGCGTTGTGCAGCGCCAGCCAGGAGGCGAACAGGCTGGTGCACAGCAGGACCTGCATGGCGACGGTGGCCGGGTGCCCCAGGTAGCTGTCACTGAGCAGGAAGAACAGATCGCCGAGGTGGCTGCCGGCCTGGGCGCGGACCCGCTCGGGCCCCAGCGCGCCGACGGCGACCCAGCTGGTCAGGGCGTAGAACGAGGCGACCGCCAGTACGGCGACGACGGTGGCCCGGGGCACGCTGCGGTGTGGTGCCTTGGCCTCCTCGCCGTACAGGGCGGCCGATTCGAAGCCGAGGAAGGAGGCGAAGCCGAACATCACCGAGACGCCGAGCCCGGGGGCGAACACGTCGTGCGGGGCGAAGGAGGCGGACGGCAGAGCCGCGCCGCCGTGGCGGGCCAGGACGGCGATGTCCAGGGCCACCAGGATGGCGATCTCGCACACCATGCAGACCGACAGCAGCCGGGCGCTGATCTCGGCCTCGCGGTAACCGAGCAGGGCGACCAGGAGCAGGCCGGCTCCCGCCCAGACCTGCCAGGGCAGGTCCAGCCCGTGGGCCGCGGCCACCCCCTGGGTGAAGTAGGCGAAGGCGCCGAGAACCCCGACGGTGGCGGCGTTGTAGGCGAGCACCGCGAGCAGCCCCGACCCGGCCGCCGCCCGGCGGCCGAGGCCGTGCGCGATGTGGGTGTAGAAGCCGCCCATGTGGGTGATGCGCCGGGCGATGGCGGCGTAGCCGGCGGAGAAGCACAGCAGGGTCAGGCCCGCGAAGAGGAACATGGCCGGCACACCGGGGCCGGTACCGATGGCGAAGGCGAGCGGGACGGTGAACAGCATCGCGGCCAGGGGGGCGGCGGCGGCGATGATGATGAACACGATCTTCGGGGTGGTCAGCGTGCGCTGGAAGCGTGCGCCCCCCTCGGGCAGGGGTGTGCCGGTCATGAAGGTCTCCAGATGTGGACAACCGCCCGAACCGAGCGGAGGATCGGGCGCGTACGAGGACGGGTCGGCGCGGGAGCCCGGGGCGCCTGGCCGGCGCAGGACCTCGGCGGCGCGGGCACGCCGTTGCCGACCGCGCCGCTTGCGGTGCGCCTCGTTTCCGTGAGGGTCAGAGCCGTATCGCCACGGCGAACGAGAGATCCGCCTCCGGGCGGACCCACACAGGCACCGATTCGCCGCGGTAGGACGCGGTCAGCGCGCCGCCGGACTGGCCGAGGGTGATCTGCCAGAACAGGAACTCCCCCAGTGTGCGCAGGGAGTTCATCGCCTTGAACGCGGCTTCCTTGGCGGCGAACAGGTCGCGCGCGGTGTAGGGCCCGGCCGGGACGAGCAGCCGGCGCCGCTCCGCTTCCCGCAGGATGAACGCGGCCACCCGAGGGGGGATGACCGCGGGCTCGATGTCGACACCGACCGCCGCGGCGCCGGGGACCACCGCGGCGACCGCGAGCCGGCCGGTGTGGGAGATCGAGCCGGGGAAACCCCGCGGGAAGAGCGGCCGGCCGTCCGGGGCCCGGGGCACCGTCCGCTCGGCCGACCCGGCCGCGGCCAGTGCCTCGGCGGCTGCCCGGCGGCCGGCGGTGAACTGCTCGTCCGGGCCGTGGGGCGGCGGTACCGGAGCCGTGCCCAGGGACATCTCCGGTACCACGCCCCGGAACGGGCCCGTCTGGACGCCCACCCTGACGCCCTCAGCCGCGCAGTGCCACGACGTGGCCCGCCAGCGAGTCGATCGAGCGCAACACCTCCGGCCGCACGTCGTCGTCCCACTCGAAACCGAATTCCTCCTCCATCGCGACCAGCAGAGCGACCAGCGCGGTGGACGGCACCCCGGCCTCGCGGAGCGATACCGTGTCGTCCACCTGGCTGACGAAGGAGGGCCCGCCGAACACGTCGACCAGCAGCTCGCGGATGCGCTGCCGCACCTTCACCGCGGTATCAGACATCCGCTTCCACTTCGTCGATGAACTTCCGTACGAGTTCCTGGAAGCCCTTGGGGTCGTCGAGGAAGGGCACATGACCGGCCTTCGGCATGATCACACAGCGGCCCTTGGGGAACAGCGCTGCCAGTTCGTGGCCGGCCGTCGGGCTGAGCAGGATGTCGTCGTCGCCCAGGGCGATCAGCGTCGGCGCCTGGATGCGGGTGAGCAGCTCGGGGCTGGAGTCGCCCTTCTGGGCCAGCGTCAGACCGTTGTTGAGCTCCTCCGGCGTCGACATGGCCAGGAAGCTCTCCCGCAGGCCGAGGTAGCCCGCCGAGCCGTAGTCCTCGTTCATCTCCGTGCTGACGAACTCGGGGTACATGTGGCTGAACAGCGTGGGGATGTCGTGGTCGTTCAGTGTCCGCAGCCAGGCCCGCTGGAGCTGCCGGTGGCGCCGCATACCCTTCGGGCCGAGGACCGGTCCGGCCAGCACCAGGCCCCGGACCCGGTCCGGGTGGGCGAGGGCCACGTCACGGGCGAGCTGGGTGGAGGCCGACGAGGCGATCAGATACGTCGAGTCGATCCCCAGCCCGTCGAGCAGCCCGATCAGGTCCGCCGTGTGCTCCTCCCAGGTCGGCTCCTCCTCCAGCCGCGTGGAGTGGCCGTGGTTGCACAGGTCGTAGCTCACCACGCGGTAGTGCTCGGCGAGCTGGTCGGTGTAGTCACGCCAGAACGGGGCGGAGAAGAAGAAGTTGTTGAGCGTGGTGACGGCAAGGCCCTCACCGGTGGACTCGTAGTAGAGCTCGACGCCCTCCCGGGTGCGTACCCGCGGTGCGTTCTCGCGGTAACTCAGGTCGTGGTAGTACTCGTTGTGCGCCTCGTCAGCCGACATGGCTTGCCGCCCTCTCTTCGGTCTTGGCGGCCGTGGCCCTGCCGAGGACACCCGCGAACGCGGCGACGACGTCGGCCGCCGACACCTCGTCGTGGATCTCGCCGCAGGACCGGCCGCAGTACAACGCCATCTCTTCGATACGGCCGCTGGTCGCATCGGTGGGCACCGCCGCGCTGAAACGCGGCACCAGGTACGGTTTGCCCTCGACCACCGTTTTGCCGATGAACTTCGCGGGCTGTCGCGGGTCGGCGGTGACGGGCGTGGCGAGCACGCGGTGGCGCCGGCCCGGCCAGCCGATCTCGTACACGTCGGTGATCACGGTGGAGGTCTCGTCGGCGGCGGTGACCGAGGACTTGAAACGGGGATGGGCCCGTGATTCGTGGGCGACGACGAAGGCGGTCCCGAGCAGCACTCCGTCGGCGCCGGCGGCCAGGGCCCGCTCGGCCTCCCGGGGGGAGCCGATCCCGCCCGAGGCGACCAGGCAGGCGTCGGGCAGCCGGGTCCGCAGCGCGGCCACCAGCTCGTCACGCCGTGCGGTACCGAGGAGGTGCCCGCCCGCCTCGGTGCCCTGGGCCACCACCACCGCGCCGAGTCCGGCCGCGTGCACCCCGTCCTCGACCGTCCCGACCTGGATCACCAGCCGGCGCCCCGCCGCGGTGACCCGTTCGCACACCGCGTCGTCGGGCATCCCGAAGAAGGACAGGTGCACATGCGGCGGTGTCTCGTCGAGCACCTGCCCCACCTGCCGGTCCAGCTCGTCGGGTCCGACCACCTCGGGGATCAGATTCACGCCGACAGGCCGGTCGGTCCCCTGGGCCACCCGGGCCAGCATGGCCGACAGCGCCTCGCCGGCCAGCTTGTAGCCGCCCGCGCAGCCCGCCGCCCCGGCGTTGGACACCGCGCAGGCCAGTTCGGCCCCGGCGACCCCTCCCATGCCCGACTGCAGCAGGCTCACGTCCAGACCGAGCACTTCTGCCAACGTGGCGCGCATCAGGTCAGACTCTCCACCGCGGACACCGCAGCGGCGGTGCTGCCGAACCGCTCGGTCAGGGTGTGCACCCAGCGCTCCAGTCCGAAGGCCAGGCAGCTGGTGTGCGCCGTGTCGCCGCCGGCCTGGATGTCGCACCGCTCGCCGAAGAAGTTCCGGTGGTAGTTCACCGAGCCGATCGCCAGCCCGCCCACGACGAACTCCTCCTTGACCGGGAACAGGCGCTGCATCTTGGCCTTGCCGCTGTTCTTGTCGAAGAACGGGTCGGTGGCGACCTCCAGACGCAGGTCGAGCCCCAGCTCGGCGCAGAGGGACTGCACGGCCTCCTTGGCCCGGATCAGGTGGTTCTTGGCCGTCTCCTCCGGTCCGACGCAGACGATCTCCCTCATGGAGAAGCCCAGCAGCCGCTGCAGACCCCGGTAGTGGTCCTCGTTGCGGAAGCACGTGCCGACCGTGGTGCGCAGCACGCCCTCGTCGGGCAGCCGCGAGCCGCGCAGGTCGAGGTAGACGGAGTAGCAGGCGGCCGAGGGCAGCGCGAACGCGGCCGGCTCCATCACCGTGGTCGGCATCTGCTCGACGGGCCGGGCGGTCTCGCCCAGGGCCGCGCCGAGGCGCTCGGGGTTCAGCCGGGTCGCGGCGAGCCCGAGGTGCGGGAAGTTGGCGTAGTAGTCGAAGGTGTCGAGGTCCTGGCACCGCATCAGGAACGGGAAGCGGAACTCGGGGGCCTCCCAGTCGCCGGCCAGGCGCAGGAACACCGAGTCGATCGCCCGCAGCAGACGCAGTTGAGTGCCGTCGAGGACTTCCAGCCCGTTGCTGGTCACTGTCGTCAGCATGCCGCTTCCTTCGCGAAGAATCGGGTTTCGAGTGACTTGAGGGTGCGGAAGTCGTCCAGGTTCAGGTCCTCTGGATCGACCGTTTCGCCGGTCAGCTCCTCCAGCAGGAAGATGAACTCGATGAACGCCAGCGAGTTGATGGCCCGGCTGTCGATCAGGTCCAGATCGTCGGGCAGCTCTTCCAGTTTGGGGTTGCGCTCCAGGATGAATTCCCGGACCGCCTGTATCGGCTCGGTCGTCACTTGATCATCTCCCTGCCCACGCCGGACTTGGAGAGGAATCTCCTGGTCCGCTTGAGTATCTGGTCGTGTGCCTCCACCCGTGCGGGGTGCGTCAGGGCACGCCGCCGCAGCCCGAGCGCGTCCGGGATGCCCGCGTCCCGGTACGCCGCCGGGTTGTAGAGGGTGGCGATGCTGTACTGCAGGTAGTCCTCGAGGTACTCGGCGACCACCGGGATCTCCTCCGGGTCCCGCTTGGCCACCTGGCCGAGCAGATCGGTGAAGATCATCCGGCCGAACGCGACGTGCCTGCTCTCGTCCACGTGGTGCACCCGGTTGATCTCCCGGGCGATGTGCGGCAGCGACTGGTCCGTCGCCATGTGCGCGTTGTAGTAGTCGACGATCTCCTCGAAGATCAGGATGCGGGCGAACACGATCATTTCGCGCGCCACCTTCGACAGGTGGTCGACCGACCCCGCCTTCAGCGCCGGCTGTGCCGGATACAGCTTGCCGCCGTAGCGCAGGCAGAACTTCGAGAAGAACCACATGTGCTCGTTCTCCTCGCCGATGAAGTGGTGCAGGAATTCCGAGACGTTCGCGTAGACCGGCTCGTGGATCCGCATCACCACTTCGCTCATCAGTTCACGGATTCCGTGAATGTTGAGACTGAAGAAGTTGATCGACTCGTACTTGGTCAGCGCGAGCTGCTGCTCGCGGGTCAGCTCGTCCCACATCGGCGTACCGGCCAGTGTGGTCAGGCTCTCCGACATCCACGGCAGACCGGGCTCCAGGGAGTCGGGCCAGTCAAACATCGTGTACGGATTGTAGTAACCGGACTCGGCCAGATTCTCCAGCCGGCCCAGATCGAGCACGACCGGATCTACTTCACGTACCGCCATTTTCACTCGTCCTTCCGAAGGAGTGGCGAGAGCTCGAAACAGCCACAGCGAATTACCGCTTCACCTGAATGTCCGCGCGTACATGAACCGGCAGCGCCGAGCCGCAGTCGTGGTGGGCGAGGGGCGCGTCACCGGGTGCGGTGGAGGGAATCGCCTTGTTGTAGACGGACCCGATGCACAGCTCCTGGAAGTCCCGGGTGTCCTGGGACAGGCGCGCGGCCAGCTGGGCCTTGGCGATGTCGACGGTCTTGTACACGCCGTCTTCGTCCTCGACCTCCACGCACGCGTGCGGCAGGTCGAGGGCGCCGCCGAGCACGCCGCAGAACCAGCCCCGCTTCGCCTCGGCCCGGTAGCCGGCCGCGCGGAAGCGCTCCGCCAGGAACAGGCTCGCCGCGATGCAGCTCGTCGCGCCCAGCCGGTGCACCAGTTCGTAGTCGGCCTGCATGGCGGGCGGGATCATCTGCCAGCGGTAGCCGGCCTCTAGGTAGTCCTGGGTCAGCTGCCGCAGCGCGGGGGCGACGAGCGGGCTGCGGGCCCCTGTCGTCGTGACGGTCGCCGTGTACTCGGCCGTTCGCGCGCTCGGCCGCGGCTCCGTCACATCGGCGAGGCGTCCGCCGAACCGGTCGATGTCGGGCGCCTCGAACCGCCACGGCGCGGACCCGTCGCACTCGGGGCACTCCAGCAGGACCCGGAAATCCCAGGTCTGCTCGCTCAGCAGACGCTCGACGGGGCGGCTGGCGAACCGGAACAGCATCCGGAACGCGAGCTCCGGCTGAGTGTTCGACCTGCCGGAATACATTCCCAGGTTGTACAGGTCGTTCAGGTCGAAATAGCGCACACCCGATCGGTATTCGAAGGGCAGGCCCGCGCCGACCAGAGTGTCGATGTCGACCGGGTCGCACCTGAGAATCTCCTGCGCCGCGGTCTCGGACTGGGTCTTGCTGGAATACTCGGCGGGCACGAATTCAATGGAATCCGCTACTTCCCCCCAAGGTGCTGTTTCGGTCACAGCTTTGAGTGACACGGGCCATCCCTCCCAGCAAGATACCTCGCTGACCGATCGGAGCCGACGACCCAGAAATCTAGCAGCGGGAGATTGCGGCACGGAATATCATTTGCACACGCTTCTCCATGCGTTTCACATATCCGGCCCGGGAGAAATGAACACTCGGCGCGCCGCCGTTCCCGGTACCCGGTCCCTCCGCCCCGGCCGGGAGCATGAAAAACGCCTCGCACCACCCGGCTCACCCGGGAGATGCGAGGCGGCGGCGCCTCCGGCCGGCGGACCTAGCGGCGGCCGAGGTGCTCCAGGAGGCCGTCGAGCGCCCGGGTCAGGGACCGGGCGTTGGCGGCGTCGAACCATGTGGTGCGGATGCGTTCGTTGCTTCCGTTCGGCGTCTCGTGGTCGCCCGCCAGTTGCGCCAGGGTCCGGGTGTCGTCGTCCAGCGCGCGTGCGACGCCCTGGAACAGGCCGCGGACGTAGCGATCGGCGTCCTCGCGGGCCAGGCCGTGCCCGGCGGCCCAGTCGGTCAGCGTGGCCAGGTACCAGTAGTGGGCGGTCAGGGTGCCCGTCAGCGCGGAGAAGACCGTGAAGGTCTCCTCGTCCGCGACGGGCAGCGCCCCGCCCAGTCCGTCGAAGAACGCGTCCACGACCGGGTGCGCGGGACAGGTGACGGTGACGCAGCGGCGTTCACGCACGGAGGGCAGGGGGATGGCGCGCACCACGGGGGCCGCGGTGCCCAGGGTCCGGCGCAGCTCGCCGGTGCTGACGCCGGCGATGACGCTGAGCACGACCCTGTCGTCGTCCACGCGGAGTCCCGCGAGGGCTTCCGCGCAGTCCTGGGGGCGTACGGCGAGCAGCACCAGCTCCGCGTGGTCCACCACGTCCTGGTTGTCGGCGCACACCCGCACATGCGGGTACCGGCGCGCCAGTTCGGCGGCCGTGGCGGCGCCTCGCGGGGACAGGAAGATCTCGGGCGGCTCCTGCGTGCCGTCGCTGAGCCCCTCCACCAGAGCCCGGCCGATCTCGCCGACCCCGATGATCCCGATGCGGTTCACAGTTCTTTCCCGTCGTCTCGATGGTGGGCGGCACCCTGCGCCGCACAGGGCCCGCAAGGGACTTGCAACCTATCCGTCCGGACGGGCGGGTGACGAGGTCCGATTCCGGTCCCCGGGCGCCGGGTACGCGTTTGCCTCGGACGTATGCGGTCAACAGTGAAGGAATGTTACGTCTCGCATACCGGCTGAAGCGGTGGATATACCGGGGAGACCGGCCCGGAGCGGTCGCCCGCGCGCTCAACGGCTACTGGAGATGGAAATACGCCACCGCCCGCGGACGCACCGGTGGCGTGACCCTGTGCGTGCGCGGGCGCCGCAGCGGCCGGACGATCGCGTTCCCGGTGATGATGGTGTCCCACCGCGGCGGCTGGTACGTGGTGTCGATGCTGGGCGCCGGCGCCAACTGGGTCCGCAATGTGCGGGCCGCCGGCGGGCGGGCCGTGATCAGGCGCGGGCGGCCCTTCGGCGTGCGCCTGGAGGAGGTCCCGCCCGACCGCCGTGCCTCCGTCCTGAAGGAGTACGTGCGGGCGGCCCCCGGCGCCCGGCCGCACGTGCCCGTGCCGCCCGGCGCGCCGCTGGGCCGCTTCGAGGAGATCGCCGCCGATTTCCCCGTCTTCGAGGTCATCGGTCTGCCGGCCCGCTAGCTCCCTGGACCGCCGGTCGCGGCCCGGGCAGCAGGTCCGGCAGGTGCGTGCGCCCCATCGACCTGACGAAGTGCAGGAAGGCCGCCGCGAGCAGGGCCACTGCGATCCACAGGCCCGTGCGCGCGCCGAACAGCGAGCCGAGGCCGCCCCCGAGCAGCGTGCCGGCGCTCAGCGGCCCGTAGGCGACCAGGCGAGTGGTCGCCGCGACCCGGCCGCGCAGCCGCTCGGGGGTGAGCCGCTGCCGGGTGGACGTGCTGAAGACGTTGTAGACGGTCAGGCCGAATCCGTAGAGCACGAAGGAGACGGACCAGACCGTCACGGTGAGCGCGGTGGGCCGGGTGGCGAGCGGGATCAGGACGGGCGCCGTGGAGGCGATGGCCATGCTCCCCACGACGACCCGCTTGAACCCCCAGCGCCGTTCGGCCTGTTCGGCCGCGACGGCCCCCAGCATGGACCCGACGGCGCCGAGCGTCACCGTCAGGCCGAGCAGCGCGGGCGTGACGCCGACCACGGAGGCCGCGTAGACGGTGTAGAGGGTCAGCATCGCCTGTTCGAAGAAGTTGAACAGCGCCGCCTGTCCGATCAGGGTCCGCAGGACGGGCACGGTCAGCAGGAACCGCGCCCCCGCCGCGATCCTGCCGAACGTCCCCTCCCCGGCGGCCGGGGCGGGCACCGGCGGCTCGCGCCGGGTCACGGTCATCAGGACGAGCGCCGCGATCAGGTAACAGACCGCGCCCGTCAACACCGCACCGGGCCCGCCGAGCCAGTTCATGAGCAACCCGCCCAGGCCGGGGGCGGCCACCACCACCAGGGTGAACACCGCTTCGAGCCGGCCGATCGCGGGGAGCAGGTCGGACTCGCCGACGAGGCTGGGCAGATAGGCCTGCGCGCACACCTCGGCGATCGCCACCAGCGAGCCGAAGCCGAAGGCGACCGCGTACAGCACCCCGAGGTGGAACTCGTCCAGCCCGCCGAGGACCGGGACGACCAGCAGTACCAGGCCGCCGGCGACGTCCGTGAAGAGCAGCGTGGGCCGTCGCGGCCGCCGGTCCAGCCACACCCCGACGAAGAGGGTCACCACCAGCACCGGCACGTACTGGGCGGCGGTGACCACCCCCACCTCGAACGGAGTGGCCGCGAACGAGAGCGTGGCCAGCAGCGGGAAGACCATCGTCATGCTCTTGGAGGCGACGCTGGTCAGCACCTGGCTCAGCCAGAAGCGGGCGTAGTCCCGGTTCAGCAGCAGACGGGTGATCAACAGAACTCCAGCCAGTCGTCCTCCACGACCGCCTTGGCCACCGCGGTGGAGGACTCGGTGAGTTCGCGCAGCTGGGCGGCGTTGTAGGCGCGGATCGCCGCGTTCTGACCGCCGTCGCCGAACACGTCGAGCATCCACAGGGGGCGCACCTCGGCGCCGCGCATGGCCTTGGTGTCGGTGGAGGCGATACCGGCGTGCAGCCACCGCCGTCCGTGGCGCAGCGCGTCCCGGACGGGTTCGTAGTAGACGAGGTTGAAGTACTCGGCGACGCCGACCAGGCGGTCGTAGTGGAATCCGGCGCCCTTGAGGAAGGTCGACTTCCCCCAGCGGTAGAACAGCAGGAAGCCCACGGGGTCCTCGCCGTCGCGGGCGCACATCAGCACCCGGGCCGCGTCTCCCATGGCCTCGGCCTGGACCCGCAGCGACTCGGCGAGCACCCCGACGTCCGCCGGCTGCCCGTAGCGGGCCTGCGTGCCCTGGGACATCAGGGCCGCCTCCTGGTAGCACTCCGCCAGCGGCTTCTCGATGAACCGGTAGCCGGCGGCTTCGAAGCGCCGCTGGTCCCGCCGGATCAGCTCGCCGCGCCGCTTGGACGGCAGGGTGCGCATCCAGCCGTCCCAGTCGCCGCCCTCGGTGCGGATCCACGCGTCGGCGGCGCACAGGACCGGTTCCGCGCGGACCCCCGCCGCACGCAGCGCCCGTACGTCGGCGCTGTTGAGGAACATGCCGTAGCACTGGATCCGGTCGGGCCTGCTGTCGTCGAAGAGGCGGTCCGCCGCCGACCGCTCGCGCAGCGCGGCGAGTTCGCCGAGCAGGGCCGCCGCCCCTTCGACGCGGTCCGTGCCCTCGCTGATCAACAGGTCGGTCTGGTAGCCGCGGCGCGGCCCGACGAGCAGTCCCTGCGGGGACGCCGCGGCCAGACCGGCCCGTTCCAGCAGCCGGTTCCACTGGTAGAAGCCGTTGTTCTCCTCCCAGACGGCGGTGACCGGCACGGCCGCGACGCCGCCGCCGGGCAGCCGGGCGTGCACGTTCCCGGTGAGTGTGCGTCCTCCCGGGTCATGGACACAGAAGTCCAGCCACCCGCTGCAGGCGTAGAGGTGTTCGCCCGCCAGCCGGTCCCACTCCTCGGTACCGAGCCCTTCGGTCGGGGAGCCGAAACCGGCCGGCCGGCGCGTGTGCGCAGTCGTGCTCATCATCACCCTCCGCTGCGGTGCTTCAGATGCCGGCGGACACGGCGGTGACCGCCAGCGTCCTGACCCGGCCGCCGACCCGGGTACGCAGGACGACCCGGCGCTGCCCGGCGTCCTCGACGACCTGGACGGTACGTTCGTCGGTCCAGCCCTGGAAGCGGAACTCGTTGTCCCCGACGTGCACCAGACCGGCGTAGGGCTCGCCGGCGTAGTACATGACGAGGCCGTCGTCGTGTGCCCTGATCTCGGCCGGGACCGTCGCCTGGGCGGTGAGGAACTGTCCGTCCTCCTCCTCCCAGTCGGTGAACGACTTCGGCACCTCGAAGGCGACCTGGTGCAGCGGAGCCGGTGTGAGCGGCTGCTCGGCACGGTTGATCAGGATTCTGTCGAAGGGCAGCTCGGCGCGGACCTCGGCCGGGAAGAGGTCGAAGAGCGCCTCGGTCACCTGCACGTCCAGCACGAAGTGCACCCGGTGGGTACGGCCGCTGTTCTCGATCCGGTGGGTGCGGGCGAAGTTGCCGAACCACAGCGCGCCCGCCTCCCACACATAGGGCACCTGCTCGATGAACAGCTTGGCCTCGGGCAGGGTGATCACCGGCACGTGCAGCCGCGCGATGCCCCAGGTGAGCCCGTACTTGTTGTCGAAGTGGTCGGGGCCGTAGGTGTTCGGGCCCAGCGCCATGAGACGCACCGCGCGCAGCGGGGACGGAATCGTCCGCATCACGGCGCGCAGATTCGGCGCGAGGTCGGCGTGGGAGGTGTCGGCGAAGGGCAGCAGGCCGGGGCCGCCGGGGTCGGTGCGCGTCTTGTCGCCGCCGGTGCTGCGCAACGGCATGATGTGCCAGTCGAGTTCGGTCTCGACGAGGTGGTCCTCGGTGACGAAGGTCTTCTGCAGCTTCCAGTCGGCGGCCTGCCGGGTGCGCAGCGCCCGGACGTCGCGGACCAAGGCGTCGGCGTCGAACGACGGCAGCAGCCGGACCACGTCGGGGATACCTGCCTGCGCATCGGCGATCGCTTCAACGGACACGTCTGTTCCTTCCATCGGATGGCTGAGTGTTCTGGTGGGAGAGGTGCTCGCTGAGGACGCTCGGACGGTGTGGGCTGCGCCGACGCAGCCACAGAAAACCAACCGAGCGGTTTTGTCAATGGACCAGGGGAGGCCCGCCGGGCGGCGCCCGGTTTCAGGCCAGGCAGGCGGGGCCCGCGCCTTCGCGGAACCGTGCCGTCTCCTCGAAGACCCGGGGCAGTTCCAGCGACCGCCCCAGGGCACCTCCGTCGAGTTCGGCGAAGGCACGGTAGAGGTTGCCCACGAGGCGTTCGGGGGCGTTGAGGTGACCGAACGGGCCGGGCGCCGCCTCCTCGGCGGTCTGCAGCGGTGTCAGTCCCCGCCGCCAGCCCTCCATGGCGACGGCCTGCACCCAGCGCAGGTACGCCTCCGTCTCGTCGAAGACGTCCGAGCCGCGTAGGGGACCGCGCCCGCACACGACCGTACGGGCGCCGAACGCCCGCAGCCGCGCGACGGCCCGCAGCGTTCCCTCCACCGATCCCGTCACGGTGCACGGGGTGACCCCGGACAGCACGATGTCACCGGTGAACAGCACCCGGTCCTCCGGCAGCCACGCCACCACGTCGTTGGTCGTGTGCGCCGGTCCGCAGTAGACGAGTTCGACGCGGCGGTCGCCGCTGTACAGCGTGAGGCGTTCGTCGAAGGTGACCGACGGCGGGACGAGGCGGACCTCGTCCCGTTCGCCGCCCGGCCACAGCCGGGCCAGCGCCAGAGCGGACTCCGCCATCTCGCTGCGCGCCAGTACGTGCGCCACGACGGCGGCACCGGGGAAGACGGCGTTGCCCAGGGTGTGGTCGACGTGGTGGTGGGTGTTGACGACGACACGGACCGGGCCCGCCCCCAGGTCGTCCACGAAGGCGCGCAGATCCTGAGCGCGCGCCCGGGGCGCGACCGTGTCGACGATCGTCACCCCGTCGGGGCCCGTGATGACGCCGGCGTTGCTCGGGCACCTGCCGTCGCCGGCGGACGTGTAGGCGTAGACGCCGTCGGCGATCTCGGTCGTGCGTGGCTCGAACGGTGCCGACAGGCGGCACCGCCCGGTGCGCGACAGATTCGGCTGGGTCATGAAGGGTCCCTTTCCGTGACGGGCGAAAAACACGCAAAGCTGCTGGACATGTGCGGCGAACAGTTGCGCGGGTGCCGTCGTCCGTTGCCTCGGTCTGCGGCCGCGCACGCCCGCGCGGGCAGCCCCGCCTGTCAGGCCTCGGCGCGTCCGGGTCAGGCGGGCGAGCCGACCGCGACCGTCGGCCGGTGCGCCGCACCGGGCGACCCGGGCGCGGGAAGGAACTCCTCGTGCAGGGCGGCCACGGCGCCCGCACAGTCCGCCTCGGCCACCATCACGGAGATGCGGCTGCGCGACGTGGTCAGAGCCAGCGGCTCGGTCCCCACGGCGAGCAGGGCGTCCAGCGCGCGGCCGAGGACCCGGGGGTCGCTCAGCAGACCGGCACCGACGACCGACACCTTGGCCACCGCCGGGTCGACCGTCACCTTGCGGGACGGGGACGCGAGCAGACCGGTCACGGTGGCGACGTCCGCGGCCGGCACGGTGAAGGCCCATCCGTGCCGCCCGGACGCGTCGGCGAACCGGGTCATCATGTCGACCGGCACCGACGCGCCGGCCAGCAGGACGAGGACCTCCGTCCCCGGCGGCGGGGCGTCCGGGCCCACGCCGACGACGGTGACCCGGGCGCTGCCCGGCTCGTGGGTGACGGCTGTCACGGATCCCGGGGATTCGACCATGGCGGTTTCCGCTCCCTCCTGGTCGGGGACCACGACGGTCCCCTGGCGTTGACTGAAGGTGCTGCGTACGTGCAGGCTGACACCCGCGCGGCCGGAGAGCTCCACGGAGCGCGGGTGCAGGACGCGGGCGCCGGACTGGGCCATCTCCGACATGACGCTGTTGCGGATGACCGGGATGAGGTGCGCCTGCGGCACGACGCGCGGGTCGGCCGAGAAGACGCCGTCGACGTCCGTGTAGATCTCGCACACGGCGGCGCCGAGCGCCACGGCCAGGGCCACGGCGGAGGTGTCCGAACCGCCCCGGCCCAGGGTGACGACGTCACCGGCCTCGTTCACCCCCTGGAAACCGGCCACGACGGCCACCTCCCCGCGGGCCAGGATCTGGCGCAGCCGTGCGGTGGCGATGTCCTGGATGCGCCCGTCGGTGTGTCTGCCGGACACGGTGAACCCTGCCTGGCCCCCGAGCAGGGAGACGGCGGGGACGCGGAGTTCGTCGAGGGCGATGGCGAGCAGGGCGGCGGAGCGGGCCTCTCCTGTGGCCATCAGCTGGTCCAGTTCACGGGCGGGGGGTGTCGCGCTCGCGCTGTGTGCCTCCTCGATGAGCCGGTCGGTGGCGTCACCGCGGGCGGAGACGACCACCGCGACGTCGCTGTGCCGGTGGACCGAGGCCACGATGCGCGCGATCCGGGCGAGCGCTTCAGGGGTCGTCCCCATCGAGGTCCCGCCGAATTTGAGGACGCGGACCGGCCGCGGACCGGCGGCGGGGCGCTGGGGGGTGGAGGGTGCGGCTGCCACGATGTCCCTTCCTGTCAGGTTGCGGAGTCGGCCGTGCACCGGGCCGCCGACGCGGTATCGGCGGTGTGCGCCTGGGCATCGGACCAGCGGTGGAAGACGGCCGGACCGCGACGGCACAGGCCGGTGGAGAAGTGACGGGAGCCGGGCCGCCGGCCGCCCGGCGCGCAACGGGTACGGCCCGCTCCGGGTGCAGCGGGCGGCGCGGACCGTCGGGCCGCCGGGCGGGACCGCACGCTCGCCGCTCATGTCGGCGCCACCCAGGCGGCACGGCGGGGGCCGTCGGTGGTGTGCACGACGACGGTGCCGATCTCGCGTGCCACGTCGCTGGCCGGACCGGTGAGCATGCCCACCCGGCCGGCGTCGCCGCAACCCACGGGGCTCACCCGGGCGCCGTCCGGCACGACCTGGGTGTGCAGGCAGCGTCCGCCTTCCGGCACGGTCACCGAGAGGATGCGCCCGCCCGTTTCGATGCCGTAGTAGTAGGACAGGGTGGAGCTGCCGCTGCCCTGGGGACGGTAGGCGGGTCCGGGGCCGACGCCGACGGCCGGCAGGCCGAGGAGGAGCACATGGGCGAGGATCCCGGCGGGGTCCAGGCCGTGGGAGAGGGCGAGCTGCTCGACGACGGCGGTCCGGCCGAGGTGTCCGATGTCGGCGTCGATGAGGTACGGCCGCCCGTCGTCGAAGAGGAACTCGCAGTGGAAGTAGCCCTGGCCGAGCCCGGAGCGCTCGACCAGCGTGACCACGGCCGTCTTGCAGCGTTCCTCCGCTCCCCTCGGCAGCCGCCGTTCGGCGGGCAGCAGGCTGCTCACCTCGGACCAGGCGACGCGCCCGCGCCGGGCGAAGTCGATGAACACGGTCCGGCCGCCGCAGACATATCCCTCCAGGCTGAACAGCGGCCCGCTGATGTCCGCCTGCAGCACCCACGGGTGGGCGGCGTACCGCGACAGGCCGGTGGCGGCCACCGCGTTCCACACGTCCACGGGCCCCGCCCCCCGGCGCAGCCGTGCCGCGCCGCGCGCGACGGCCTGGCCGGCCGGTTTGAGGACATGCCCGGAGGGCGCCGGCGCGCAGGCGGCCGGGTCCACCGCCAGCCGGGCGGCCTGAACCCCTGTGAAGCACAACGTCGGCGGAATGAACTCCGGTACGAGCGCGGCGACTTCGCCCTTGGAGGACAGTCGTACGGCCACCGGGTCCGGTCCGTGCAGGCCGTAGGTGGCGGCGATCTCGGCGATCAGCGGGAACTTCTCGCCGTGCAGGCCGGTGATGGCGACGGCGTCCTCGGTGATCGAGGGTTCCTCGGCCAGCAGGCGCAGGACCGCGGCCCGCTCGTCGGGGTCCACCGGGAAGCAGGCGCACTCCCTCAGGCGGTCCGCGGCCTGGCCGGCGAAGGCGTCCGGATCGGCGAGGAACACCGGTTCGTAGCCGGCCGACCGAAGAGCCCGCGGCACGTACTTGGCGCCGGTGGCATCGACGCCGAGGACAATGACCTTCTTCACGCCGTCCGCTTCCTTCTCCTGACGGGCCGCGGCTGTCACGGCGAGACGGGGAGCACCGGTCTCCTCCCGGGCTCCGAGCGTGTGGCCGGCCTCCTGCCGGGTCGTGCGCGGTGCGCCGGCGCGCCACACCGCGGGCAAAGCCCCGCCGCGCGGTCCAGGGGCAGGGCCGGGAGGGCGCGCCGGCCGACCGGCACCCCCGGCGGTCTCGTCGTTCCGTGAGGCACCAAGGCGTCCTCACCGCAGCCGTGGCCGCGGTGTCCTCGCGTCACAGGAGATCGGGCCGAGGGCATCACCGGCACTCCTTCCTGTAGCTCTCAGGGCCCCGTTCGGCCCGCGGACGCCCACAACCTAGGCGCCGCACGCCGCCCGGCCGCCGGTGCTACGACTTCCGTCACACGCGGGCACACTCAAAGGCACATCCGGGCCCGGCCCCGGCGGGCCCGCCGCGCGCGGTGTTCACCGACGTCGTGAAAAGCGCATATAGGCCCGGCTGCGAGACGCCGCTAACGTGATTGCGGTGCACCCCAGGCGGCCGGCAGGCCCCTCATGGGTCACCGTGGAGAGCGTGGACGCGCGATGCGGAGCGTTCCCGGTCCTGTCCGGCCCGGATCCGCCCCGCGGTCCCGGCCGGCATGACGCACCGCGGTGTCGACACGCACTCCCCTTCCCGAGACGTACGAAGGCTTGGCGCGCCGCCCACCCACTCGGCCCGGACACAGGAGTACTGCCTGCCATGTCCCACGCTCCCATACGCGTTGTGATCGCAGACGAGCAGCGGCTGCTGCGTGAGTCCTTGTGCGCGCTGCTGGACACGGACCCCGGCATCGACATCGTGGGGCAGGCGAGTCAGGGGGCCGAACTGCTCACCGTGATCGCGCGTACCCGTCCCGACCTGGTGGTCGTCGATGTCCAGATGGTGCCGGCGGACGACCGCGAAGCCCTCGTGAGCCGTCTGCTGCACGGCGTCCCGGCCTGCCGGGTGCTGGTGCTGTCCATGCTGGAGCAACCGCGGTTGGTCCAGGGGCTGCTGGATCTGGGCATCCACGGCTATCTGCACAAGAGCGTCGGTTACGGCACCCTCGCCGACGCCGTCCGGGGCCAGCGCTCGGCGCTCTCCTATCAGACGGTGACGCTGCCGCTGCGCCGGACGCCGCCGCGCGCCACGCGCGGCGGTCCGGCACTCGGGCCGGAACTGTCGGCACGCGAGCTGGAGGTGCTCACCCACGCGGCCGCCGCCCTGAGCAACCGTCAGATCGCGGTGCAGCTGGGGATAGCGGAGGGCACCGTCAAACGGCACCTGAGCAACATCTTCGACAAGCTGAACGCGGTCAGCCGGCTCGACGCCGTCAACAAGGCCGCGTCGATGCGTCTGATCCACCCCGCCGACGCCGGAACGGTCCGCCGGCTCCGCGTGGCGACCTGAGCGGCGGCGCGGCCGGAGCCCGAGGCGGGCCCTCGCGGGGCCCGGGCGCAAGGGAGGCGACGCTCCCGGCCCGCGGGTCCGCCGCAAGCGCTCTCCGTCCGGCCCTCTCCCCCGGCTCCGTCCGTCCCGCCGGGCGCCCGCACCGGGCCGGCCGTGTGCCTTTGGGGGGCACACCATGTGTCTCAAGTCGTATCGTCCGGCCCTCCGGCGTGCCCCGGCTCCTACGTTGCTGAACGCAAACCGCGACGACTCGACAGCGGGAGAACCCGATGACTGTGCTGAGCGTGGACACAAGTACCGAAGAACCGGCGGACCGCTCCGTGGAGGTGGTACGCAAGGCCAGGGGCCGAGCGGTGGGAGTCCTGGTCGACGCCTACGGGACGGGCAACTACCTGCCCGCGGCCTTCAACCGGCTGGGGGCCGAGGTGATCCATGTGCAAAGCTCCGCCGAGCCGATCTCCCGCATGCAGCCATGGGAACGGTCCGCCTACCTCGACTCGCTGGTCTACGACGTCGACGGCAGCACCGAGCAGATCCTGAGGGAGGTGGCGCCGCTGTTCGTGTTGCCCGGCCAGGAACCCGGCGTCCTGCTGGCGGACCGTCTCAGCGAGGCCCTGAACGTACGAACGAACGGGACCAAGCTGTCCGACGCGCGCCGTGACAAGTACAAGATGATCGAGACGGTCGCCGCGGCCGGGCTGCGTACCGCGCGGCAGCTGCTCACCGACGACGTCGAGGAGGCCGTCTCCTGGGCCGACGCCTTTGGACACTGGCCGTGCGTGGCCAAGCCGCTGGCGTCCGCGTCCACCGACGAGGTCACCATCTGCCGCAACGCCGAGGCGCTGCGCTCCGCCTTCCGGTCGGTCCTGTCCAGCACCACCGTGTTCAACGGTGCCAACACCAAGGTGCTCGTGCAGAGTTACCTGGAGGGCACGGAGTACATCGTGGACACCGTGAGCGTCGACGGCCATGCCTACGTGTGCGGGGTGTGGCAGTACGAGAAGCGCCTGCTGCCCAACGGCAAGCCCATCTACAACCGCGACATCCTGCTGCCGTCGGACACTCCGGCCGTCGAGGCGCTGATCTCCTACACCCGTTCCGTGCTCGACGCCGTGGGCATCCACCACGGGCCCGCGCACACCGAGCTGATCATCACCGACGACGGTCCCGCCCTGGTGGAGATCGGCGCCCGGGTCAACGGACACCTTCACCCCGCCTTCCACGACAAGGCCATCGGCGTCAACAGCGCCGACCTGACCGCGCTGGCCTACCTCCGCCCCCAGGACTTCCTCAGCCGCTACGGCGACGGTGTCTACGAGCGCCGTCAGCCGGCCGTCGTCTACAACGCGCCGACGGAGCTGTCCGGGACGGTGGACTCCGTCGACGAGGCGGTGGTCCAGGCGATCCGCGACCGTCCCTCCGTGGTGGATCTCGTGGTCAAGCGGCAGCCGGGCGATGTCATCGTGCCCACCCACGACCTGCTCACCAGCCCGCTGCGGGTGTTCATGACGCACCCGGACCCCGTCACGCTGGAGATCGACTACAACTTCGTCGCGTCCGTCCGCGAATCGGTCTTCCGTATCCGGTCCACGGCGCCCTAGACCGCCTGTGGTGTGGTCTGACCCCACCGGACGCTCCCCCGGCCCGGCGAACGCCCGCTTTCTGCCCCGCCGATCACCGCATCGGGCGGCTCTCGGAAGGATTCATCCCACATGCTCACACAGTCGCCTGCGCGGATCACGGCGAGGCAACTAGCCCTGGACATCCGGCGCAAGGTCATCGAGATGAGCGCCTCCCCCAACGGCGTGCACATCGGCGGCAGTCTGTCGATCGCCGACCTGCTGGCCGTGCTCTACGCCGAGGTGCTGCGCGACCCGGCGGGCCAGGGACCGTCGCAGGACCGTGACCACCTGATCCTCAGCAAAGGACAGGCCTCCGCCGCCCTGTACGCGGTACTCGCCGCGACCGGGGTCATCCCGGAGGCGGAGCTGGCCACCTATGCCGAGGAGCACAGCCGGCTCGGCGGCCACCCCATGAAGCGCCTGCCGGGTGTGGACTTCTCCACCGGCGCGCTCGGGCACGGACTCCCGCTGGGCCTCGGGGTGGCGCTCGCGGGCCGGCGCTGCGGGCACGACAAGCGGGCCTTCGTGATCCTCGGCGACGGGGAGCTGCAGGAGGGCTCCAACTGGGAGGCGGCGATGGCGGCGGCGCATCACGGCGCCGACAACCTGACCGCGATCGTCGACCGCAACGGCTGGCAGATCAGCGGCCGTACCGACGACTGCATGTCACTGGAGCCCCTGACCGACAAGTGGGCGGGGTTCGGCTGGCGCGTGCTCCCGGTCGACGGCCACGACCACGACCAGATCCGCGCGGCGCTGAACGCCCCCGTCGAACCGGGCCGGCCGACCGTCGTCCTCGCCCGCACGATCAAGGCGCGCGGCGTACCCGGTCTGGAGAACACCAAGCGGAGCCACTCGGCGACCCTCGACGCGGACGCACGCAGCCGGGCACTCGCGGAGCTGGAGGGCGCCGGGGCATGAGCACGGAGATCACAGCCCGCCGCACCGTCGCGGAAGTCCTCGACCACGTCTGGGACAACCGCTCGACGATCGAGAGCCGCAACGCGTACGCCATGATGCTGCTCGCCCTCGCGCGGGAGAACCCGAACCTGATGTGTCTGACCGCGGACATGAACTTCGAGGACCACTTCGCGCTGGAACTGCCGCGCCAGCACGTGGACCTCGGCATCGCGGAACAGAACCTGATCGGGGTGGCCGCCGGCATGACGGTGTCGGCACGCCCGGTCTTCGCCAACGCCATGAGCCCCTTCGCCATCGCCCGCGCCTTCGAACAGATCAAGATCGACGTGGCCGGCGCCAACCTTCCGGTCAAGATCGTGGGCACCCACGCGGGGCTGGCCTCGGGCCATTACGGGCCCACGCACCACTCGCTGGAGGACCTCGGGGCGATCCGCATGCTGCCCCATATGACGGTGGTGGTGCCCGCCGACGCCTGGGAGACGGCGCAGGCCACCGTCGCGATCGCCGAGGACGCCGGACCGGTGTACCTGCGGCTCGGGCGCCAGGCCACGGCCCCGCTGTACCAGGAGCGCGCCCCGTTCGTGCTGGGCAGGGCGAGCGTCCTGCGCGACCCGGGCCGGGTACTGTTCGTCGCCACCGGTCCCCACCCCAACCTGGTCGCGGCCCGGGCGGCGCGCGAACTCGCGGCGCGCGGGGTGAGCGCCGGGCACCTGAACATGCACACCGTCAAGCCGTTCGACCGGGAAGCCGTGCTGCACGCGAGCGCCAACGCCGAGGCCGTGGTGACCATCGAGGACCATCGGGCCATCGGAGGGCTCGGGAGTGCCGTCTGCGAGGTGATGGCCGAGGCCGGGGGTCCGCCGGTGCGGCGCATCGGCGTACCGGACGTCCACTACGACCTGGTGGGAGGCGAGGAGTTCCTGCTGCACCACGCCGGGATCACGGCGGAGAACGCGGTCGCGCAGGCCCTCGACGCCCTCGGGTGAGACGCGGCGTGGCGTGTTCTCCTCCGCCGGGGCGGCGGCGGCGGGCGGGCCACCGCGCCCGCGGACCGGCCCCGGGACGCTCCCGCGGAAACCGGACCGGGAACGCCACGCCCGCCGCGAGGAGCCCGCGCGGCCTTGCCCGCCGCCTCGAAGGCCGGCGGGCACGCGGCACGGGCCGTGGCACCGGACGCCGAAAAGCGGAAGCGGGCACGGCTGTTCGCAAAGGGCGCGGCGTCAACGCCGCGCCGACGGGGACTTCGCCGCGGGCGGGAATCCGGCGCGGCCGTCGGCGCGCGGACGAGACGAGAGGCTCCCCCTAAGAAGGATCGTTTCGCCTTCCCCGTCCCGTCCTTCGGCCCGGCCGCGCCCGGACGGTCAGGCGACGACCCCGTTCAGCCGGGCGCCGAACACTTCGCCGCCGTCCTGCCGGCCGGTCACCTGCACACTGAGGACGCCCGTCTGGGGGGACGGCAGCTGCACGGCCTCGATCCAGCACGGGGAGCCGAACTCGGCGTACTGGTGGAACTCGGCGGCGACCTCGACGGGCACGAAGCCCGGGAGGGCCAGCAACCCGCAAGCGGCTTGCCGTGCCGCCTCTATCAGCACCATTCCCGGTACGTGGTCACCCGCGTGCTCGAAGAGTATGGGGTGGCCGCGGTCCGGGGCGAGCAGCCAGCGATCGGGCCGGTCGGTAGCCGACAGCACGACGTCGGCGGCGCGGCAGCGGCCCACCCGCCAGGGGGCGAGGGGGGCCGGACGCGGAGCCGGCGCCGCGTCGCGCCCGTCGCCCTGCCCGGCGCGCAGGCGCCGGTAGGCGGCGGGAGCGACACAGGTGAAGTGGCCGCGGCCCATGGCCGCGTGGCGCCCGTCGCGCTCGACGGTGATGGTCATGCCGAACTGGGCAAGGCGGTTGCCTCTCCACTTCACATCGCTGCAGACGGCCTCCAGCAGCAGTTCGCTGGGCTCGGTGCCTATGCCGAGATTGGCCAGGGACACCGAGTACTCCATGTCGTGCAGCAGGAACTGATGTCCCAGCGGCACACCGAACTCCGAGTGCGCGAGCAGCAGGCCGACCTGGCGGACGGTCTCGGCCGCCAGCATGGGGTCGTGGCGTGTCTGGTTCTCGTCGGTGAAGAAGGTGTGCGCGCGCGGCCACTGACCGGTGACCTCGAACCGGGTGCCGTCCAGCCGGCGGCACCCGGTGAGGAAGACTTCGGCGTGCGCCGCACGGTGTACATATTCCCGGGGAACTGTGGTGGTGAGCTGCGGCAGGCCCTGCGCGGCCTGCCGAGCGGAGAAGCGGGGGCGCTCTTGCTGACGAACGAGCAGGGTCATGGGGGTCCCTCTTCCCGACGGTGCAGCAGTGAACAGACGGGTGGCGGTGCCGTATCCCGAAAAGCGACGGCACAAATATACAGACCCTCCGGTTTCATAGGGCCTCGAAGAGCCGTCCGAAAGCCGCCGGGCCGCCGCCCGCCCGAGGAGCTGCTCAGGAGCCCGCCGGATCGGGTCCGCGCCGGTCGGCCGTGATCCGGGGCAGCGCCAGAGACCAGAAGCGCGTCAGCATGCGTTGCGAGCACCAGCCCGGGTCCCGCCGGCCGAGCGTCTGCAGACCCACCGTGCACGCGTAGACCACCGCGGCCAGCTGCGCGGGGACCACCCCTTCCCGTAACTCCCCCGTCTTCTCCGCCTGTTCCAGCGTGGCCTGAATCCACAGACACCACAGACCGCGCACTCCCCCGATGCCCTCCGGGCAGCCGAGGTCCCCGTCGAGCTCGAAGCCGGCCCGCAGGACCGCGTCCTCCCGTAACCGCCGGGTCAGTTCGTGGCCCGCGTCGACCAGCAGCCGCAGCGCCTCGCCGGACGGCGTCCGCGCCTCGCACCCCGCGAGCAGTTCACGCAGCCGCTGTGCCGCGGCCGTGACGACCGCGGAGGCAAGCGCTTCCTTGGTGGGAAAGTGGAAGTGCAGCGCTCCCGTCGTCACTCCGGCCTGACGACTGATGGCCACCAGCGAGGCCGGTCCGTAACCGTCGTGGCTGAAGTGGTCGGCGGCGGCGGCGATCAACGCCTTGCGAGTCCGCACCGCACGTTCCTGCTTGACCATCGAGGCACTCCGTCGCTCTGATCCGTTCCATGCCCCACCTGGGAAACCTCGGGCATGAGTCCACCGCCGGAGCGGCTTCCCGATTTCCCAGCACAAGGAACAAACCGCAGTGACGGTTTGTTAATAGTAGCTAACACAGAGCGATTTTCCCGCGCGCACGACGGGGTCTCGTGCGGGAGAGCGAAGCCGTCGAGCGCCTCCCGCGGCTCACCCCCTCGGCGCCGCCAAGGATATCCATCCGGTTCCCGCGTACGTCCCCCTCCCGCCGGCGCTCCGGCCGGACAGGCGGCCGGGGAGCGCCGTGTTCGACTGTGCTTGACTGCACAGTTGAACCACCGCCCGTGCGCGCCGGCGGGCCGACGGGCCGGTACACGGACGCGGCCCCCGCGCTATCGGGCCGGGGGAATACCCGGATAGCCAGGGGCCGCGTCCGGACACGGGCGCCGAGGAAGGCGCCCATGTCGTCTCCATCCCATTGGATCGTCTGGACACCGCGAGCACAAGATCCAGCTACCCGGCTGCGGCCCGGTTCCCGGGCGCGTGCGCTCCGGGCGCGGTCCGCGGCCTGGCGGCCGGGCATGCCGGCGTCACCGTGGACGGGGGTGTGGCCCTTGCGGCGGAACGTGGCGCTTTCAGCCGACCGCCGCGGGAGCGGTGCGGACCTCAAGCAGTGCGTCCTGCGTGGATGACGACGCCTTCAGGATCGACGTCTGGAGCCGCCGCAGCGGGGCGCTGGGCTCCATGCCGAGGTTGCGCACCAGGGTGCCGCGCAGCCTCTGGTAGACGTGCAGGGCCTCGCCGCCCCGGCCCGAGCGGTACAGCGCGAGCATCAACTGGCTGTGCAGGCTCTCGTGCATGGTGTGCCGTTCGACCAGTACCATGAGTTCCGGCAGCAGTTCGCGGTGCCGCCCCAGGCAGAGGTCCGCTTCGATGCGCTGGTCGAGAGCGCACAGCCGGGACTCCTCCAGCCGGCGTGTCTCCACGCGGAGGTGGGTGCCGGTGTTGACGTCGGCCAGCGCGGGTCCCCGCCACAGGGCGAGGGCGTCACGCAGCGTCTGGGCCGCGGTCGCGTAGTCCTCGGCGTCCATCGCCCGGTAGCCGGCGGTGCTGCGCCGCTCGAACTCGCTGTGGTCACGCAGACCTTCGCCGGCTTCCAGCCGGTAGCCGCCCGGCTGGGTGGCCAGTACGTCCTTGCCCGTGCGGCCGCCGTGCGGGCCCCCGCCCGCGGTCAAGGCCGCGTTGATGTGCTCCCGCAGCTGCAGGATGTAGGTCTGCAGGGTGGTGCGCGCGCTGCGGGGCGGCTGCGCGCCCCACAACTCCTCGATCAAAGTGCGCGAGGAAACCGTGCGGTTCGCGTTGAGTGCCAACAGAGCCAGGACCTGGCGTGGTTTGGGAGCGGTCGGCGCCACCTCCACGCCCCCTAACCGCACGGAGAAACCGCCGAGCACTTCGATGTCCATGTCCCTCTCCCGGTTCGCGCAGAGCCTGCAGGGCCTACTGAACGAGGTGTACCGCCGACTGCGGAGACCGGCGAGGACCCCCTGTTAAAAACAGCGTAGTCGGTTTCTTATACCCCGCCAAGAGAACTTCTGGATTTCATACAGAGAGTTCGCCCGGCCGTCATCGGCACAATCCCAGGAAGGCGCACGCCAGTACCTGGGAATGTACCGATCCCGGGGGAACGTGAGATACCGGACACCCCGTACCCTCCGGGCCGCTCACAGCTCCTCGGCCGCACTGTCATGGCCGTGGACCACACAGGTGGGGGGCGTTTCGGCGGCGGTCACCTGCGGCAGCATCAGGAGCCAGAACGAGGTGAGCGTGGCGCGTGACGGCCAGTGGGCGTCACGCCGGCCGAGCGCCGCCAGACCGGCGGTCATCGCCACCACCACGGACGCCAGGTGATCGGGCACCACGTCCGGGCGCAGCCCACCGGCCTCCTGGGCGTGCCGCAGAAGCGAGACGACCCACCGCTGCCACAGGTCGCAGACCTTGCCGGTGCCGCCGGCCCGTTCCATGGTCTCTCCCAGTTCGAACCCGGCCCGCAGCACGGGGTCCTGAGCGAGTCTTTCCACCACCTGGTAGCTGGCGTCGATCACCAGTTGCACGGACCCGCCGGGACCCTCGTGCCTCTCGCAGTGCTCGACGATGCTGCGCAGACGGGCGGCGGCCGCCTCTTCCACCGCCGCGGCGAGGTCCAGCTTGGTCGGGAAGTGGAAGTGCAGGGCTCCGGAACTCACTCCCACGTTCCCGCTGATGACCGTGAGGGAGGCCGCGCGATATCCCTCACGGCTGAACACTTCCCCGGCAGCCGTAAGCAAGGCGTTGCGGGTGCGTAGCGCGCGTTCCTGTTTGACCACCGAGGTGCTCCATCGCTCGGGCGGCCGTCGTCCGCAGGTGCCGCGGGCGACGGAGACGACACCCCCGTCGTCGGCGCACCGCGAGGGACTGCCGACGCCCACACACGAGGAACAATAACAAACCGCCTATGCGGTTTACTACTTCTTCCCGGTGAAAGCTCGATGGCTCCCGCCGCCGAGGGCGGCCCCGTCCTCAGCGGGCGTCACCGAACCACTGCCGCAGCACCTCCTCCAGGTCCTCGCCGTCGTCGGACGTCCACAGCACATAGCCGTCGGGCCTGATCACCAGGGTTTCCGCCATCGCGTCCGGGAGCGGGCCGTCGGCGTGGGCGGGGTGCAGCACATGCGTCCATCCCCGGGCGGGGCCGGGTGGCCGGCTCCCCGGGCGCATGAGGAGGACCGGCCGCCCCCGGGCCAGCAGCCCGACCAGGTCCGCGTCCTCGGCATCCGCCAGCGCGACGTTGGGCAGAAAGCGCCCCCGCCAGACCGAGTGCGCGGTGCCGGTGGTGCCGTAGCGGGTGTCCTGTGCGCTGAGCATGCCGCCCAGGTGTCCCGCGACATCGGGCAGCGGCAGCAGGTCGGCCATCACGGCCCGCAGCGGATCGAGTTGCGGATCGGGGCGCATCAGCGCCAGCTGGGCGCGGGTGTTGTCGACGACCCGCCGCCCGGCGGGCCTGCGTTCCTCGTCGTAGGTGTCGAGCAGGTCCTTGCCGGCGGTGCCCCGCAGCACGTACCCGAGTTTCCAGCCCAGGTTCAGTGCGTCGAGCAGGCCGGTGTTGAGCCCTTGGCCCCCGACGGGGAAGTGCACGTGCGCGCTGTCGCCGGCGAGGAAGACCCGGCCCCGCCGGTAGGTACCGGCCAACCGGGAGAAGTCGTTGAACCGGGACAGGTACGCCGGTTCGGCCAGGGGAACGGGACGACCGGTGATCCGTCCGGCCTCCGCGCTCAGCTCCTCGACTGTCGGCAGGCTGTCCCGGTCGGGGTGCGGGCCCCTGCAGTCCAGGGTCATCAGCCTGCCGTACCCGCGCGCGTCGAATTTGGCGGCGGTCCAGCCCCGCTCGGTGCGCCGCCAGCCCGCTTCCAGCGCCGCCGGATCCATCAGCCGGACCTGTCCCATCAGGGCGGAGACAGTCGCACGGCTGGTCTCCTCAGGGAACGAGAAGGCGGTGCGCACCGTGCTGCGCGCGCCGTCCGCGCCCACGAGATAGTCGGCGCGCACCTGTTCCCGGCCCCCGGCCGTCTCGATTGTCACCTCCACACCATCGGGGTGCTCAGCCATCGCCACGGCCCGCCGGCCGCGCAGCACGGTGGCGCCGCGGCTGCGGGCCAGCCCCTCGAAGCGGCGTTCCAGGTCGGCCTGCGGGCACTTGACCAGGACGGGCGGCTCGGTGGCCGGTGCGGTGATGCTCAGGCCCGGGAGACCCGCGAAGTGGAACGGTGCGCTGCGCCGGCCGGTTCGCCCGGCCCGGCCCGGTTCCGGTTGCAGATAGCCCCGGCGGGCCAGGCTCTGCACGGTCCGCGCGTGCAGGGTTCCGGCCCGCGGTTCGTCGGTGGTCCGCTCCTTCGTCTCGACGACACAGACCTCCGCCCCGTACGCCGCGAGTTCGGCGGCGAGCAGCATGCCGACGGGACCCCCGCCGACGATGACGACTCCGACATGCCGGTTCAGCACGGTCGTCGTCCCCCCCTTTTTTCATGATGTCCCGACGGCCCGCCGGGCCGGGTTCACTTGAAGTGATGTGCGTGGTCCCGCGCCCAGCGCCGGTACGTGCCCGGCGGGCGCCCGAGGAGTGCGCCAAGGGTGTGGTCCACCTGCTGCTTGGCACCGTCGCCCTGCCGCTTGGCGCTGTCGAGCAGGGCCTGCGCGATGGATTCGGGATAACGCCGCGCCCAGGCGGCGTAGGCCTGCGCGAGGGACGTCCCCACACAGGACAGCGGTCGGCCGAGCACCTCGGCGAGTTGCTCGCACTGTTCGACGGCCGAGATCGACTCCGGACCGGTGAGGGGGTAGTGCCGCCCCTCGTGGCCGGGCTCGGTCAGCGCGAGCACGGCGGCTTCGGCGACGTCCCGTGGGTCGACCGAGGCGTTCCGGGACCGCGCCTGGGGAGCTGCTACGACGCCACCCGAGCGGATCGTGGCGGCCCAGGCGAGCGTGTTCGACATGAAGGCGCGCGGACGCAGGATGGTCCAGGCCAGACCGCTGCCCCGCAGAAGGTCCTCGTTCCGGCGCTGCCAGCGAGTGATCAGGTCGTCGGCGCCGTGGTCGGTGACCGCGAGCGCGGACAGCTTCACCACGTGCCGGACGCCCGCGCTGCGCGCCGCGGCCAGCAGGTTCTCGTCGTGCCCGGGTTCCAGCGGATTCACCGTCACCGCGAACAGTGCGTGCGCGCCGGCCAGTGCCCGCTCCAGAGAACGGCGGTCGCCGAAGTCGGCGCCGACGGCCTCGGCGGCCAGCCCGAGTGCGCGCAGACGCTCGGGCGAGCGGCCCAGCAGCCTGAGCGGATGACGACCGGAGAGGAGACGGGCCACCTGCCCGCCCACCGTCCCCGTGGCACCTGTCACGGCAATCACCCGTCGTCCTCCGGCGACAGCAGCACGGGGATCTCCCGGAACCCGTTGGTGATGAACGAGGGGGTCGGCTCCAGGTGGTGGACCTCCCGGGCCAGCCTCATCCGGGGGAAGCGGGCGAACAGAGCGGGCAGGGCCACCGCGGCTTCCAGCCTCGCCAGCGGCGCTCCCGGGCAGTGGTGGACTCCGTACCCGAAGGCGAGGTGGTCGCGCCGGTCCGGGCGGTCCGCCTGGAACTCCTCGGCGTCCGGGCCGTGTTGCTCGGGGTCCAGGCCCGTCGCGGCGAAGGAGATCAGCACCGGGTCCCCCCGCCTGATGACGACGCCCTCGCCCAGTTCGATGTCCTCGACGGCGAATCTCAGCGGCACGTACGCGGCCGGGCCTCGCGCGCGGAGGGTTTCCTCGATCACCGCGTCCCAGCCGATGGCGCCGGCCTGCACCTGCTGCAACTGCTCGGGGTGGGCCAGCAGTTCGACGATGGCGTTGCCGAGCAGATTGACCGTCGTCTCGTATCCCGCACCGATCATCAACAGCAGGGTGTCGATCAGTTCCTGCTCGGTCAGCCGCGTCCCGTCGGTGTCCCGTATCGAGATCAGGGCGGAGGCGAGGTCGTCGGCCGGTGCCCTGCGTTTGGCCGCCACCAGGTCGGCCAGCACCTGGTGCAGGCTCGCCTGGGCCACGCGTACCTCCTCCGCCGTGGCGGAGGTACGGAACGACTCGCTGAGCCCCTGCCGGAGCTGGTGCCGCTCGGAGTCGGACACACCGAACAGCTCGCAGATCACCTGGATCGGCAGTTCCAGGGCGAAGTGCGCGACGAGGTCCACCGGCCGGTCGCCGGGGCGACGGCCGAGCGACTCGAGGAGCGCCTCGGTGTACTCCTCGACCCTCGGCCGCAGGCCTTCGCTGCGCCGGTGGGTGAAGGCGCCCGCGATGAGCCTGCGCAGCCGGGTGTGCTCCTCGCCGTAAGCGGACAGCATGTTCTTGGCCGTGACCCAGTGGTACAGCGGCCAGGTCTCGTCGAAACGGTCTTCCCGCAGCCGGGGCCAGTGCAGTTCGGCGTTCTTGGACACCGCCGGGTCGCTCAGCAGGCGTTTGGCGGTGGCGTGCCGGGTCACGGCCCAGGCGGTGACCCCGCCGGGGAGCAGCACCTGGCAGGCCGGGCCTTCGCCGCGTAACAAGGCCGCCTCCGCGGCGAGATCGCTTCCCGTCAAGTCTATGGCGTACGGGCAGGCGAAAGTAGCCATAGTTGCGCTCCGTCCTGTGAGTTGACGCGCTGCCGGGGAGATGCTGCCGTGCAGTGGAGCGTGCGATCAGTGGCGGTGCCTCGGCGGTCGTTCACGATACGTCGCCGTCCAGCCACGGTCCACGGGGAAAGGCTAACCCACCTGGATCACGGGGTACGGACGTAGTCGTCCATGATCGCGTGCACCCGCGCCCCGCGGTCCGCGGCGACATCCAGCTGGACCAGCACACCGGGCATGGCCACACTCGCCATCAGGACGCGGTACAGCACGGCGGCCCGCTCGCACAGGTCCTGCCGGTCGCACATGGCCTGGGACATCAACTGGATGCCGGCGAAGGCCCCGACGACCAGGTTGGCCAGTTCCGCGGTGTCCACGTGCGGCTGCAGTTCTCCGGCGAGGCGCGCCTCCTCCAGCAACGCCTGGCTCTCCCGCGTCCATGCCTCGAAGGGCACCCTGCGATCGAGGGTGTCGTGGACCGGCCGCTCCAGCGCCAGCCGCACGCTGCCGCGGAGCAGGGGGTCGTGGCCCATCCGGTAGGCGAGCACCATGCCGCGGTCGACCGCCTCCTGCAGTTTCAACTGCTGTGGCGGTACGGGCGGAACGGCCCGGGCGTTCTCGTGGAGGACTCCCCGGGCGAGTTGCTCCTTGGACTCGAAGTGGAAGTACAGGGCGCCCTTGGTCACTCCTGACCTTGTCAGGATTTCGGAGACCTTGGCGGCTTCGTAACCGACCTCGTCGAAGACCTGGGCCGCGGCGAGGAGGATCGCTTCGCGCGTGCGGACTGCGCGCTCCTGCTGGGCCACGTCATACCTCCAGGACGGGAACTAGCCGGGCGGAGCCACTCGCTCCCTCACAAACAAACCAACGAGTCTGTATAATATCACCGGCGCCGAGTAATGGGGCAAGAACAGAAAGCGCCTCCGGCGAGGGAGCGGAAAAGACCGCCCCGGGGGACACACGCGATGTCGAGCATACGGACAACGGCCGTTCAGCGCCTTGTTCCTGACCGGACACACACCTGCGGGCCGCTGCGGTGCGACGGGGAACTGCCGCCCGCGCCCGCAGCCGTCGCTTGGGCCCCGGCTCCCGACAGGTCGGGGCGGCGAGCCCCGGTCGCTGGGACAGCTACCCGGGCCCGTCGTCGGTCGCTCCCTCGGTAGCTCAGGAAAACGGCAGGTCAGATGGGTTGTCACGGGCCCGGGAGCGACTGAAGCGACCTAACCCCCCGATATATGACTCCGTTTCACGGTCCTCGTGCGCGTCATATATAGAAGCCTTTAGTCGCTTCGGTAGCTGTTTGGCATATGCGTAGTGGCTGACCTGCGGGTTCGTTGAACTACCGAGGAGCGACCAAAGGTCGTTGCGTCGCTGCCGCCCGGCTTCGGTCGCTTCCCGGCGCCCGGCCCGCGCCGGGGCAGGGCTCATCCGCTGCCCCGCCGGCCCGGCGGGGCAGCGACCGAGCCGCTCGCCCGTGGGAGGACGCACGGCCGGATGCGGTCCGGCCCCGATGTGCGCGACAGCACCCCCTCCCCAACGGACCCGTTCGCTAGTCTGTGTCTGTTGCTCAGTCGCTTGGGTCGCTGGCAGGGGGAAAGCATGCCTTCTGAGCTGTCGTGTCCGCGTGGCACTCCGTGGCAGCCTGTGGAGGAGGCGACTTCGACCGACGCCGAGCCGGTGGCCGTGGCGTTATGGTGCGTCCGACGCGGCTGGCCCGTACTTCCCCTCCTACCCGGCCGTAAGACCCCTGCGGGCAACTGCCCCGACTGCCGGGGAAGTTCGCATCCGCCCGCGCAGTGCGCCTGTCCCGGCCTGGGACGCTGGTGCCACGGTTTCCACGCGGCGACGCTGGACCTGGACCGCGTCAGACGCTGGTGGGCGGCGCAGCCCGGTTTCGGTGTCGGGGTCTCCTGCGGTCCGGCGGGACTGGTCGTCGTCGACGTCGACGCCCACCCCGCTCCCCCGCCGGCGCGCGAGCGCGTCCTCCCGGGCATCCCCATCGGCGACCAGGTGGATCTCACCGGCCTCGCCAACGGCTTCCACACCCTCGGCGTCCTGGCCGCCCTGCACGGCAAGACACCCCCCGACAAGGACACCACCACCCTGCGGGTGCGCACCCCGTCGGGCGGCATGCACGTCTGGTACCGCTCCAACCGCCGCTGGCAGTCCTCCGTCGGCTCCGGCACCGGCCGGTCCCTCGCCTGGCAGGTGGACATACGTGCCCACGGCAGCTACATCGTCGCGCCCGGGACCCGCGTGGGCGCCACGTCCTACACCCCGCTCGGTGCCGTCCGCGATCCCGCGCCGCTGCCCGGCTGGCTGGCGTGGGAACTCGAACGCACCGGCCACCTGCCGCCGGCCGGGCCCGCGTCCAGACCGGTGCCGCCGAGGGCCCCCCGGGCCGTAGCCGCCGACGGCACAGGACTGTTGGCCGGAATCCTCGAACCCGTCCGAGCCTGCGGCCGGTTCGAGGAGAACGCGGGATTCTCCGACGCCCTCAACCGTGCCGCCTACACCCTCGGCGGACTTCTCGCCGCCGGCCGCCTCCCGTCGGGAGCCGAGCGGCTGCTGCGGGAAACCGCTCTCGAAGCACGTCCCGGACAGCAGCGGCGCATCGACGGCATCATCCGCAGCGGGCTCGCCGCAGGACGCAGACGGCCTCTCCACGACTCGGGCAGGCTGCCGTGACCTCCCCCCGGCTCGAGACGCTCTTCGAGTTCGACCCGGCGGCGGTCGCCGCCCAGATCCGCGCTCAAGGAGGTACGGCTGTTCCCGCTCCCGCCCGCCCGGCCGGCCAGGTCCCGGACCCGGACGCCGGGGTGAGCGGGGACGGCCTGCTGCCCGACACCCTGTCCGACCGCGGCAACGCCAAGCTGTTCGTCAAGCTGTACGCCAACGACTACCGGCATGTGCCGGGCATCGGCTGGTACCGGTGGGACTCCACCCGTTGGCAGATCGACGAGGACGACAGCGTGCAGTGGGCGGCGGGCGACCTCGCCGAGGCCATCGCCTCCCACGACCCCCGCGGCATCCACACCGCCGGCGCCCTGCAGAGTCACCGCCGCCGGTCCCTGTCGACGGCCGGCATCAACGCCATGCTCAGCCAGGCCAAGACCGCCCCCGGCATGGTCCTCAACGCCGCCCGGCTGGACGCCGACCCCTACGCCCTGTGCACGCCGGACGGGATCGTCGACCTGCGCACCGGCGTGAGCCGGGCCGCGGACCCCCGCAGGGACCTCCACTCCCGCTCCACCTCGGTCGGTCCGCAGCCGCAACCCACGCCCCGCTGGCGGCGGTTCCTCACCGACACGTTCGGCGACGACGCCGAGGGCCACGAGATGATCGATTACCTGCAGGTGCTCCTCGGGTACTCGATCACCGGTGACGTGGGAGGACAGATCCTGCCCTTCCTCTTCGGCTCGGGCAAGAACGGCAAGTCCGTCCTGCTCGACGTCCTCATGAAGCTCCTGGGCGACTACGCCGACGCGGCTCCGCCGGGTTTCCTCATGGCCCGCCCCTACGAGGGCCACCCCACCGACCTGGCCGAGCTGCACGGGCGGCGGGTCATCGTCTGCTCCGAGGTCAAGCCCGGGGACAAGTTCGACGAGGCCCGGGTCAAGCTTCTCACCGGCGGTGACCGGATCAAGGCCCGCCGGATGAGACAGGACTTCTTCAGCTTCGAGCCCACGCACAAGCTCTGGCTGCTCGGGAACCACCGTCCCGAGGTGGGCACCGGCGGCTTCGCGTTCTGGCGGCGTATGCGCCTGATCCCCTTCGAACGCGTCGTCTCCGACGACCGGAAGATCGACAACCTCGCCGACATCCTCGTCACCGAGGAGGGAGCGGGCATCCTGGGCTGGCTCATCGACGGCGCCCGCCGCTACCTCGCCGGCGACCGCGACCTGACCGGTCCGGCCCGCGTGCGCATCGCCACGACGGCCTACGCGGAGACCGAGGACCACACGGGGCGCTTCTACGATGAGGCCTGTGTCCTGCGCCCGGACCTGCGTGTGGAACAGACGTCGCTCTACTCGGCGTACAAGAGCTGGTGCCAGAATGAGGGAGCACCGGTCATGTCGTCACGGGCGTTCGCCGCGCGGACCCGCGAGTTGGTGGGCCTGGCCTCGCCCAAGCAGATGGTTCTGTCGAACCAGCGCAAGCACTACCCCGGTATCGGACTGCTCACCGACCAGGAAAGGGAAGCGCCCCTATGAGCTCCCTGATCACTGAGGACGAGATCAGCCACGAGACCGCGTTCGTCTGGCTCGAGGACATCGACCGGCTCGACTACGTGCGCCAGAGCCTGGACCGTCTGCCCACGCGCAAGTCCAGGCCGGCCTATCACCGTGATGGACGCATGGTCGGCTACGCCGTCCTCGGCCCCACCGCCAAGGCATCCCGGGCGTCCGGCACGTTCCGGCGGCGAGTCTTCTGGCTCCTGCCCCATGACCGCGACAGCCAGCCCGAGGGCCTGTACGCCACGGGCGCCCCCGCCGAAGCGATCGACCCACGCACCCTCAGGCCGTGTGTCAAGGGCTACAAGACCGAGCGCTCCGAAGGGGGGCCGCCGTCCACGGCCATGGAGGAGATCGGCAGAACGCTCCCGTTGTGACCGCTCCTTGGCGCCGGCCGGCCCGCCGGGGACCGGCCGAGTCCGCTGATCGATTCCTTCGGTGAGTGAGCAGCTACCCGGCGGCGGCATCGAGCTGTCACCCGACCAGATCGAAGCCCTCCCCGCCAGGTGGTCATCATGCTGGACCCCGAGTGACGACCGGGCAGCGGCCGGCGATCCGGCCACCGGAAGCTACCTGCTCGGCGTGTTCCGCGAACCGCACGACTGACCGAGGTCCGGCCCGATCCTCATAGGAACACGAGGCGTCGCGTTCACCACGCGACCGGCAGTTCGAGCAGACCGTCACTCGTCGGGTTCGCCGGCTTGGAGCGGATCTCCTCGGCGGGGACGGCCAGCCGCAGGCCCGGGAACCGTGTGAAGAGGGAGCCCAGCGCGATCTCGAGTTGTGCGCGTACCAGGTTCCGGCCCAGGCACTCGTGCACACCGGAACCGAACGCGAGGTGGTGTCCGGCGGGACGGTCCCAGTCGAGGGTCTCCGGTTCCGCGAAAACCGTCGCGTCCCGGTTGATGAGCGCCGTCACGAAGACGACGCACTCACCGGAGCGGATGGTGCGCCCGGCGATCTCCACGTCTTCCACGGCCACGCGAAGTATCCCGTTCGGGGTGGCGAGACAGCGCAGGAGTTCCTCCGCCACGGCGGTCATCGGCGTCTTCCCGGCGCGCAGGACGGCGAGATGCTCCGGGTGACGCAGCAGTGTGAACGCCGCGAGCGCCACCAGGTCGGCCGTCGTCTCGTGTCCCCTCGCCAGGAGCGTTCCCGGCAGGGTGACCAGTCGGGCGCGGTCCAGGGAGCCTTGTCCGTCCTGGCGCATGAGGTCATCCAGCAGTCCGTCGCCCGGCTCGTGCCGTTTGCGGTCCAGCAACTGCCCGGTGTACCGCTCGAGTTCCGCGCGGGCGGTGGCGGCTTCCCGCACCGTGCGGCCGCGTAGCAGGCGTCCGGAACACCCCTCGAAGAAGTCGTGGTCCTCGTATGGCACGCCGAGCAGCGTGCCGATCGCCAGCGCCGACATCGGCAGGGCGAAGGCCGAGACCAGGTCCGCCGGGGGACCCTGCCGCTCCATCCCGGTGAGCAACCGGTCGGCGATCCGCTGGAGGTGCGGGCGCAGGGCGGCGGTGCGCCGCGGTGTGAGGTACGGGAGCGGTGGCCGGTGCGGGGCTTCGTCCCCGGGGTCGGCCACGAGGGCGGGCGACGCGCCGTGGGTGCCCACCTCGGCGGACCACTCCTCGGGGGCCAGGAACCCCGGGTGGCTGCGGTCGCGGGACAACCTGGGGTCACTGAGCAGTTCCCGGGCGAGGGCGTGTCCGGTGACGGCCCAGGCCGACCGCCCGTCGCGGAGCATGACCCGGCCGAGGGGGGCGGAGCCGCGCAGCGGTGCGTATCCGGAGGGCGGCAGCTCGGGGCACTCGCGAGCCTGGGGGAAGACGACCAGGGCGTTCTGGCCCGCGGGAGGGGAGGGGGTGTACACAGTGAGGTCGTCCATGATGCATTTCACGATGGTGTCTCCTCGCGATCGCCAGGCAGCGGGGACGGAGCCGGTGGCCAGGGGACGCCGGCTCCCCGGGGCACGGCCGGCCGACTCCCTTGGCTACGGGGAACTGCCCCGGCCACTTGTGACTATGGCGGGGAGGACCGTGAAGCCGCACGCCGCCGTGGCCTTCGCTGGAGCGGTTGTCCAGGGCGACTCAAGCGGTTTGCGAGGGAAGGGCCCCCGCAGGAGTCAGGGAAGGGCCCCCGCAGGAGTCACTGCCCGCGTCGACGGCCGGTCGGCCGGACCGACGGGGCCGGACTCCACCACGCTCGCGTGCCCGGCCGCCCGGCGGGGCCCGGTGGCCGGGGTGGCGTTCGCCGGTGAACGGTCCACCCCCTCCCCCTCCTTGGCGGACCTGCTGCGCGACCGCCGCCGCCACCGGACGAGGCCCGCAGGCCGCACCCCGGTCCTCGGGGCCGCGGACGCAACCGCAGTACGAGGGCCACTCCCCTGTCGGCCAGACATATCCGAGGCCAGCCAGCCATCCCGCTCGCGCGCCATTGTGGGGCGGCTGAACGGCAGGTGACAGCGGCCGGGACCGGTCATGCCGTCCGGTCCCGTTCTGGACGTGGGTCAGACCTCCCCGGCCGTCATGGCGATAGGCCAGCCGACCCCATGGTGTCCAGCCATGCGTCCCCGCACCGAGCTGTCTCGCACGCCTCATCACCCGGCCAGAGTCGCTGACCCGTCTTCGAAAGACACCAGCTGGCTGCTGGCTCCCCCGGTGACGGCGTTTCGGGCTCTTCGGCGTGGGCGCGCGCCGGGTCGGTTGCTCCTCAGCCCTGGCGGGCTTGCGGTGCCCCGCCGGGGTGGTTGTCCGCCGTGGGCGTCGACAGGGTCCGTCGGGGCCCACAAGACAGAAGGCGTGGCCGAGACCGGGACGGGGTTGCTGTGGCATACGCGCGCCTGATCCGTCGGCGCACCGCATCGGCGTGGCGGGCTTTCGGTGGTGCGGGTCGGACAGGCGGGAAGGTGGCACAAGGTCGGGTTGAAACGACTGCGTTGCCTTAGTGAAGATCCGGGACCTCGCTGCCGCGTCACCGCCTGAAGCGAGCCCCTTTCGTCGCGGACCGTTCGGGCGGGAGTGAGCCGGGCCGGGCCGGTCGTCCGTGGGCCGGTTCCCGGGTCGGGCATCGAGGCTTTCAGCACCTGATGGCAGTGCGGGTCCAAGGCGGCGGATCGTGGTCGGGGTACCGAGACGGCGGGTCGCTTGTAAGGGAAGAGAGCGCGGTCCTCAAAGGGCCTCTGACCTGCGAAAACATATGCACCGACCACGATCGCCGGAACTGGCAGGCAGTTCCGGCGATCGTGGAGGGCGATCGTGGGAACCGAGTGCCCAGATCTTGTGGACCCGGACCCGGTTCGAGGAACAGCGGACCACGATCCTGGGAACCGCCACAGCGGTCGAGGGAACTGCCACCACGGTTGTAGGAACTGGGTACCCAGTTCCTACAACCGTGGCAAATTGACGTGACGTACATGAGTAAGGGCGGGGAGGGGGCGTTCGCGAGGGAGAAGGGTCTGAGCGGGGAGGCAGGCGACACGGCTCATAGGCGGAGCTGATTGACTTCCCGCTCATGTACGTTAAGTTCATCTGGTCGGCTTCGCCGCCGTCCTTCATGAACCGGTAGTTACCCCCCTTGCTCGGAGGGCTCATTGGGAGCAGTACGCAGGCTGGTCGACGCCGACACAGGCGAGCCGATCCCCTATGCGCCGTACGCCTTCTCCGGCAGACACACTCAGGTCGACAAGGCGCGTGTCGAGGCGATCACCGAATCCAGGGCGTTCACGCCCAGCCAGAAGTTCCTCGTTCTGTGGTGGATCGGAGTGTCCCCGGAGGGCATGGAGCCGCTACGAGCGACCGGCGCGGACATCGCCAAGCGCGTGGGGATGTCCACTGACGCGGTCGGGAAGATCAACAGGAAGCTGGCGAAGCACCGCATCCTGATTGTCCGAGGGCGCGTCGGTAACTACAACTTCTACCGAATCAGCCCTTACATCGCGTTTCATGGAACGGGGCTTGAGCAGCGTGAAGCTGTGAAGACGTGCAACCCGCCGGACATCCCCGGATTTGACGAGAACATCCCTGCGCGGTGGGAGGCCCAGTGATCAGCAGTGATGACAAGCAGAAGAACCTCGAACTGCTCGAGAAGACAGTCGGCATGACCGCTAACCAGCGGCTCGTCGTCATGCTGTACGCCCTGCATCCCACCGATCGGTCCGGTGCCGTACTCGAGACGGCCGCCAACCTGGCCAAGCTGGTCGGTATGGCCGCACCCGTCTTCTCCCGCACGCGCAAGCAGGTCATCGAGGCCGGCTGGCTGGAGGAGACCGAGAGGATCGGCCACATCAGGTACTACCGGCTCGACCCCAAGCGCATGGGCGAGAACGTCGTCATCCCGCTCCGCCGTGCCACATGACGCTCTGAAGACCGCACCTCATGTACGTGACGTCAATGAGGTGCGGTTTCCAGGACGTCTTCCTTGACTTCACAGCAATGTGTGGCGCCCGCGCCCCGAAGGGGGGCGGCCAACGGCCAGGACAGAGGCTGGATGCGCCCCTCACCACGCGTCCACCCGGACGGCGAGCCCCTGGCCACGAAGGGCGACGCCGGGACGACCCGGCTCTGAGCCACGCCCACCACGCGCCCCCTCGTTCCATGACCGACCGAGTACCTGTCACCCGGCTGGGGCTCAGCTGGTTCTTCAAGGTTTCAGTACGAGGCGAGACCCCGCGACGGCCGCAGGGCCGAGACCCTGCCCTGGACCGTGATGCCGCTCAGGCGCTACGCCGTAGTGCGGCCGCCACTGCCTTGACCTCGTTCAGTGCTTCCCTGAGATTCAGCAGATCCTTCGGGTAGGAGCTGTCTGGTCGGCCGTCATCGTCATGGTCGATCCTCACGCAGGACCTCCGCACATCGGTGCATGCGGCCAGCACACGGCGCACATGACTTTCCAGGCCAGGCATCAGCGTTGCTGTGCGTTCTGCGTCCGCCCGAACTCCGACCAATGCGCGGTCGACCTCGGCCAGCGCCTCCACATCCTTGGGATCGGCAGGTACGGGCCCGACCGGAACATCGAAGGACCAGCCATCTGCCGTCGTCACTGTCTTCGTCGGGTAGGCACGACGCGGGGAAAGTTCGTATCGTGCGACGGCATCGAACACCCTGTCTGCTTCCCGCATGAACTCCCCGGCCTGGGTGACCAGCCTCACGACCGGGTCCGTCTCCCCGATGCGTACGTCGCTTGAGGGAGCAGAGCTGCCGAAGCCGGCGCGGCGCTGCTCATTGTCCGCTGCTTTCCGCATCGCCTGCCATGCGGGAAGGCCGCGCTTGGGAGTGCCAGATTTTTGCTGGGCACGGGCCTCGAGCAGCTCGACGAGTACGGTGAAGGGCCGGCCGGAGGTGGGCACGCTGATGCCGTTGAACCACGCGCTGAGTTTGCTCTTGCCCAAGTTGACGGCGGGGATCTGCTGCTGACCCCATGCCGCGATCGCGGCGTACGACGGGCAGCCGGCCTTCTGCTTGAGCTCCTTCAGTGCGCGCACCAGCTGCTCGGCCGCGGGCCGGTCGTTCATGCGCCCCCCCGTTCAGTCTGAACCTCCGCTGAACCCCCATTCCACCAGGTGTGGCCTGCGTCGACGTCCCCTTCGGCGGGCCTGGGGATCGCTGAACCCCAGGCCGAAGGGGATCAGTGGTGCTCGGTCCGGCCAGCGGAGCCGGGGTCCGAGAAGGGGCAGACGATGAAGAAATTCCCAGCGAAGTGGCGTGACCGGGCCTGGTGGCACGAAGCGCTGAAGACCACCGCCAGGTGGGTCGTGTCGGGTGCGGTGAGGGAGCTCGGACGCTGGGCCCTGGACATGTGGCTGCGGTAACTCCGCTTCCTCCCTGAGGGCCTGAGGTCGAAATAGGTCTTGAACTAGGCGCTCAGCTGGGTGTTCGCCGGTCGCTTGAGCGGCCTTCGTCTGATCATGTGCTCCGACCGGAGTTCACCGATCGAGACGCCCGTAGAAGTCGCCCAGGACGTGCGCGGCGAGATCCCGGACCGTCCAGCTTCCTTGCGTCACCGCGCCGACTGGCCGTACCCGGGGCGCCGTTCGACGTCGATCCGGCCGTGCAGCCGGAGCCGGGCAGAGACCAGCCGGCCCTGTGACGATGGTGGTAGCGCCCTCGGTGTGGATGAGCCACGCAGGGGCGGATCGGCTTCGTGAAGGCGTCGGAGATCGGGCCCGGACGTCGGCGTCCGGGTTCGGCGCGGTCTGCGGCCGGAGCGGGTGTTGTGCGGTTCTCGCCGTGGCCAAGCGCAGCAGAATCCGGCCGACGGCGGTCCCCCGGCCGACGGGCATGCCGGTGCTGGGGTCGGCGACCAGGCGCGTCGTCTATTACGGCGTAATAGACCGGGCACGCATACCGCTGCGCACAGGTCGGCACACCTGCTCCGGCCCCCGGTCCCCCTCCCTGATCCCGAGGCGGGTCGTCGTCGCCGGAGACCCGCTTACGGCGCCGGTAGGCACAACAGTGTCGGGTGGGACGGCCCGGTTCTTATTACGCCGTAATAGGTGCCCGGTCGGCTCGGTGGAAGCTGTCTCGTGTGCTGAGCCGGCGAACTCCCCCGCCCTACCGGACCATGTCCGAGGGTGAGCGTCTGGTACCCGGCCGAGCACACCACCGCGGACGACGGGCCCCGGGCGCCCTACTCACCGACTACCGGACCGTCCTGCCCGGTCTCGCCGAGCGGCTCGCACTGCCGCAGGGGCTGCTGGTCCGGATGACCGGCACCGTCGACCCGGTACGGTTCACCGCGAGCCTCCGCGCCTGCCTCACCGTCTTCTTCGATCAGCATCTGCGCGGCCGCCACCCGCCGCTGCCGGACGGTCCCTCGCCGCTCCACCCGGACGTGCGGTTCATCGGCTGAGGCGCGCCGCGGTAGCGTCCCGCGGCCTGTTCATCTTCCGCCCGTCGGCACAGCGCTGCGTCTGCTGGACCGTTACCCGCCGGACATGACGGAAGGGCCGCCCCAAGAGGCGGCCCTTCCGTTGATGCCGTCTGCCTCAGTCGGCCTGGACGGCGGCTTGCTCAGCGAAGGAGCGTGCCAGTTCACCGAGGCGGTGGGGATCGCGTTGCAGTCCCTTCGTGCCCAGGATCCGGAGGAGGCCGAAGAAGGTGTCGTCGTTGTCGATGTTCCGGTCCAGGAGCATGGCGAGGGTGCCGGGTTCGTCGTACGGCACTCTGCGTGGCTGCGAGCGATGCTCGGTGCGCTCCTGTGAGTCGGCCGAGGGGGAGGGATCTGCCCGTTGTTCGGGCACGGGCTGGTGCTGGGCCGGCCCATCGGCTGCCACCGCCGAAGGGGCTGCCGGGGAGGGCGCGTCGGCTTCGTCGTCTCCTATTACGCCGTAATAGCCGTCCGGTCGGCTCGGTGCGGAGTCGCCGGCCGGTTCGGCAGGAAGGGGCACCGCGGGGCCACGCGGTTCTTTGTCCTCGCTTGCGCCGTCCCGGTGTGTGACCGGGTGGGTGTCGCCTCGGCGCGCCTTCGCGTGGCTGCGCTTCTCCTCTTCCTCGCGGGCCCGTGCGGCCTTGAGCTCGTCCAGGGCTTCCTGCTGCTGCGCGGGGGGCTTGCTGGCGACCGCTCGGAGCAGGTCGATGGGCTCATCGCCGATCTTGGCCTGTAGTTCCGGAGTGAGTTTGAGGAGTGCCAGGCGCTGTGACACCCAGCCCTGGGACCGGTGGAGACGCTTGGCCAGCGCGGTCTGGCTGCCATGGATGGCCAGGAGGCGCTGGAGGGCTCTGGCCTCGTCCAGCTCGCCGAGATCCTGGCGGTGGATGTTGGCGACGAGGGCGGATTCGAGGAGCTCTTCGGAGTTGGTGCCCTGGTCGTCGCTGACCATGACCTTGACGGTGGGGAGCTGTGCCTCGCGGGCGGCGGCGAGGCGGCTACTGCCGTCGATGACCACATGGGTGGTGTCGGGTTCGAGGTCGGCTTCGCGCTCCGGGTTGGCCCTGAGGTAGGCGTCACGGTTCATGACCGTGATCGCCTGCTTCTGACCGTGAGTCTTGAGACTGCCCGCGAGATCGGTGAGATCACCGAGGCTGGAGCGGGGGTTGTCGGGGTTCAGGCTGATGCGGTGGGGAGCGAGTTCGGTGGGTGGGGGCACGGCGTCGGTGGGCACACCGGTGGCGGCGGCGACAGCCTGGCGACGTGCGCTGATGGGACGTACTCCCCCGCCGAAGCGGCCGGCTCCCAGCTGGTCGGCCTTGCTCATGCGATCTCCCGGGCCAGTGCGCGCATGCCGATCGCCTGCTGTGACTTGGGTGCGTAGGCCAGCAGGGGCCGCTTCATACGGACTGCTTCTTTCTGTTCTTTGAGGTCGCCGATGAGCCCGACGACCCGCGGATCCTTTATGTCGACCCACCCTTGGAGCGAGGACGTGGCGATGAAGCCGCGGCGGGAGTCGTAGAGGTTGACGACGATGCCGAGGTAGTCGATGTCGACCTGGAGGTCGTTACGCAGGTCGTCGATCTGCGTGGTGAGCAGTTCGTAGGCGTCGGCGGAGCTGTCCTCGGCCTGGACGACGATGAGGGCGCCCGACTGACCGGGCTTCTCGCCGTCGCGGCGGCGGCCGTAGTAGGCGGCGGCATCCATGCTCAGGCCGAGGCTGGGCGGGCAGTCGACGAGGATGACGTCGTAGTCGGCCTCAAGCGGGGCCAGCGCGCGCTCCAGGGCTGCTTCTCGGGCTCGTACGGCGGAGAGGCGGACGTCGAGCAGGAAGGCGTCGTTGCAGGCGGGCAGGAGATGAAGCCGTCCTCCGAAGGTCTCGTCCTCGATGGAGACGATGAGGTCGCGGAGGTCTCCCTTGGGGTCGCCTGCCATGTGGTTGGTGAGGCTGTCACCGTTCATGGGCAGGGGAGCCGCGCCGAGCTGGTTGGTGAGGTGGCACTGCGGATCGAAGTCGACCAGGAGGACGCGGAGTCCGAGGCCGGGCAGGTTCTCGACTTCCAGCGGATCGTCGTTGGCCGGTTCTTCACCGGAGGGGGCTTCGCTCGCACGCAGGGCCTTGGTCAGCGCCTTCGCGACGCGTACGGCGTGCAGCTTGTTGGTGTCCTCGGCGAGGGCTTCACCGAGGCCGGCAGTGATCGCCGTCTTGCCGACGCCGCCCTTCTGGTTGCAGACGATGATGCGGCGGGTGATCTCAGGGCGTTTGACGTCGGGTGCGGGGTTGGCGTCGAGCCACAGTTGCACGGACTGGGCCAGTCCCTGAATGAGGGACACACGGCGATCCGCGGCGATCTCGCGGAACTCCTCCCACTGTCCGAGCGGAAGGAAAGTGGAGAACGACTCGGCGCCCGACGTGTCGACGGTCGCGGTGGCGGAGGCCAGGCTGCACCAGTCGCGGATGCCCTGTTCGACGGCGGCCTGCATCTCGACGCCGTACTGGGCGGCTCTGATCTTCAGGGTGTGCCGGAGTCCTTCCGGCAGCTTGGACACGACCTTTTCACGGTCGCTGGAGGTGGCTGACGAAGTCATGGCGACACCTTACTAACGTTCTTGATCCTCCATCACGTCGACACGTTAGTTAACCCTCTCGGCGCATCACGATACGACGCCGCGACCGCGCCGCGAGCTATTACGCCGTAATAGACGTGTACGAGGTGTACGACGTGTACTACGGCACGGCGAAGCGGTGGGTGAAGGCCGCGGCGTTTGCCGTGCGGGTCAGCCATAGGGCGGGTCCGCCGAGCAGCCGCAGCCGCAGCCGTGGGACCGGGTGCGGGTGCCGTTGGAAGACGCCGTGCGTGTCGACGGTGAAGTGAAAGGGAACGGTGGGTCGTCGGGCTGGTCGACGGTGCCGGGGTGCGCAGGGGGCCACCGGTGCGGATCTCGCACAGCAGCACGTCGGCGATGCACGGGTCTGCGGTGGTGCAGGCGTACCCGGTGTCCGGCGTGCCGGGTGTCGGGGTGTCCGTGTCGGCGGGGGAGTGGGCCAGGTCGAAGCTGACGCCGATCCCGCCGGTGCCGGGGTGGGGATCGCGGCGGCGGACGCCTGGAGGCGTGCGGGCTGGAGGGCGGAGGCGAACCGGCCGAGGCGGCCCTCAATCGGCTTCGCGGTGATCCCGTTCTCCGCGCACGCCTTGTGGACGGGCTCTCCGTAGTGCGAGCACCTCGGCGTGGGCTGGCCGCACAGCACGCATGGGCGGTCCTGCCAGCCGGCGAGGTGCTGGCTGTCGCGCCATTCGAGAAGTACGCCGGGAGTCGGGATCAGGCCCGGCTCCCACAGCGGCTTGCTACGGCTGCGGCCGGTCACGGCCGGAAGCCAGGCAGCTGCTGGAACAGTGTCCCGCGAGGACATGCCGCGTGGTCTGAAGGGTCTGCACATCGGGTTGAACGCCGGAGCCCGGCCTTCCCGGTCTCGGTCTGGTCATACGCCAGTCAGGCGTGGTTGAGGCGGTGAGGACGTTGTGGGCCTGCCGGTGGCCGGCCGCTCCCCGTCACGCCGCCGGCCCGGTCCGACGCCAGGCCGGCGATCTTGGCGCCGCGAGGCTGTCGGACCGGGCACGGACTCGACGGCTGGACTGCCTGTCGGCGTTGACGTGCGCTCTCCTTGTCGCTCTGTCTCGCCCAGGGTCCGGCATTCCGCGGTGCCGGTTCAGTCCGTCTCCGGTTTGGCCACGGTCCAGGAGAAGGGGTCGATGTCGGGCTCCGGGAGCGCGTCGGAGGGGTGGGGGAGACCTGGGGTGCGGCCGGGGCGGATGACTCCTTCCTGGACGACCGTTGCCGCCAGCGTGCCGTCGGCCGTGTAGATCCTGGCGTGGACCAGGGCCCGGCCATCGGCGGAGGTCGGACTGCGCTGCTCGTACAGCAGCCACTCGTCCGCGCTCAAGGGACGGTGGAACCACATGGCGTGGTCGAGACTGACCGCGATCCCGTTGCCCTCGTTGGGCCGGCCCGTGCGATGGTGCGGGGATGCGGAGTCCAGCAGGGTCAGGTCCGAGAGATAGGCGAGGAGGCAGTGGTGCAGCGCGGGGTCGGCGGAGTCCGTTCCCGGCGGCAGCCCGCGGACCCGGAACCAGACGCGAGTGACGGTGCCGGACGTGTCCGCCCGCACACCGGCGGGGGCACCCGCGGGACCGTGGACGTAGCGCACGTCGATGACGTCGCGCAGGTCGGACAGCAGCCGGATGACCCCGGGATGCACCTGGGCCGGGGGCTCGTCGACCGCGTGCGGCAGGCGGTGCGGGGACGGCGCCGGCGGCATGCCGATCTGGTGGTCCTCGCCCGGCCGCGAGGTCCTCTTGAAGGAGGCCGTCAGATGGAAGATCTCCTGTTGCGCACGACCGCCGGTCTGCACCGCCACCACCCGCCGGCTGCTGAAGGAGTGGCCGTCTCTCAGCCGCTCCACGCGGTAGGTGATCGGCTGGGCGGGGTCGCCGCGGAAGAGGAAGTAGCCGTGCAACGAGTGCGGTTCGCGGCCCTGCGGCACGGTGCGGGCGGCGGCGCTCAGCGCCTGGGCGACGATCTGGCCACCGAACACCGCGGACACACCTGCCGGGACGCTGCGGCGCGAGCGGAAGGTGTCCGGGGCCGTCGCGTCGAGGACCAGCGAGTCGGTCAGCAGCCGGGCGGGCGCGTCCGCGAGGGGAAGTGTCGTCGTCATCTGCATCACTGCCAGCTGGCGTGGAGCGGGCGGACGCCGATCGCGATCCGGTCCGGGGCGTCGCCGGGCAGCGCCCCGTTCAGCTCGCGGCCGTAGCGCTCGGCCAGGGCTGTGAACAGCCTGCACTCCGGATCCGGGTCGACGCGTTCGACGACTCCGCGCACCTCCAGGTAGCGGTAGGGCTGATCGGGGTCGTTGACCGAGACGGCGACCCGCGGGTCGGCGGCGATGTTCCGGTACTTCCGCCGCCCGGTCGTGCTGGTGAACCACAGCAGCTCACCGTCCCAGCGGGCCCACATCGGGTTGGACTGGGGTGTGCCGTCCGGCCGTAGGGTCGCCAGATGCACGAACAGGGGGCGTTCGAGCAGGTCGAGACGGTCGCCGGGAAGAATGGACAACGCAGGCCTCCAGGGTCGGTCGGAATCGGGTGCGCGCTGGGCGGGCCGTCAGGCCCGAGTGGTCACGGCTTCCAGGAACGGGACGGCGGTGTGCAGGAAGGAATTCCTTTCCGGTACCGCCAGCAGAACGTCCTGGTGCAGCATCGAGAAATCCGAGTGCAGACTCAGGTGCGGAATTTTCGTGTCGGCCGCGAGTCGCTGTGCGGCCCGGCCCACGGTGCCCTTCGCAAAATTCGACTGGAACACGTAGAGGGGGATGTCCAGCTCGGCCGTGTGCGTCAGCCTGAGGCCCAGGAACCGTGCCGTCTCGGAATTCCGGAAGCCGATGACCGCGTGATAGTCGAGCATGGCGCGGGCGGGGGAGTACCACTCGCGGGCCGACCTGAGCTCGTCGCCGGCGTAGACCTCGGCGACGCGGGCCAGCGGGCTGGGGCCGGTGTCGAGCCAGTCGCCGCCGTCGGTGAGCCGCCCGGACTGCACGGCGTGGCCGAGCTGCGGAGTGAGAGTGTCGATCAGCAACCCGAACAGGCCGGCGTTGGTCAGCGGCCGGCCGATGGCGAAGGGGGCGGGCAGCGCGTCGGCGAGGGCCGCCGGGTCGTGCGGGTGCGCGAGGGCGTACCGAGCGGCGAGCTGCCACCAGACGGCGCCGGCCTCGGGGGCCGCACCGAGTCCGAGGGCCGCGCTCATGCCGGGCTCGAACACCGCGCCGGCCTCGATGCCCGCGAGGGCCGTGCGCGCCTGGTCGAGGGTGACGCCGGTGGGGATGCCCGCTCCCTCGTACGCGTCGTACGGGCCCCCGTCGACCAGCATCAGGCCGGCCAGGCCGGCGGCGCCGGGGCGGCCCGCGAAATCCCAGGCCGCGTAAGCCAGGGCGGTCAGCCCGCCGAGGGAGTGCCCGCCGAGGACGACCTGCCGTCCGCCGGCCCGGGCCTCGGCCACGGCCAGGGCGAGGTCCTCCAGCAGCCCCGCCAGGCCCCAGCCGGCCGCGTCCACGGGGGCGGGGTCGGCCCTGCGGTGGTGGCCGCCGAGGTAGTAGTCGCGGGCCGAGGCCGGATCGCCGGCGAAGCCGGAGAGGTCCGACAGCTGCTGCTGGCGACGGTCGAAGGCCCACACCTGCAGGCCCGGCACGGCCTGTACGAGGTCCCTGGCCACGTGCAGGAACACGTTCGCCCCGTAGCCACGCGGCGGCACCAGCAGCAGTACCCGCGGCGCGCTCGGCGTACCGATCCGCAGCAGGCGGGAGCCCCGCCCACCGGCGAGCGGTTCGTACACCTCCGGGACACCGTCGGGGGTGGTCGCGGCCGCGGGCGGCACGTCGGTGATCGTCACGGGCTCTCCTGCTTTCGGCGCGGTCGTTGCACGGGATGTGCTGTCGTGCTGCACCTCGGCAGCGTCGCAGCGCCGCATGAAAGGCAAATAAAAGCTGAATTGAAATCCCGGGCGATTTCCGGTTTTTCCGCGGAACGCATTCCCGGACCCTTGTCACGAGCGTAGTCCGCGCATAGTTTTTCTCCGCGTGCTGACCCCTGCGAGATTACGGAGACGATGTGCGGAATTCACCGGAAATCCTGGTGGTGGGTGCCGGTCCCACGGGGCTGACGCTGGGTATAGAGCTGCTGCGCCGAGGCGTCCCGGTGCGCATCGTGGACCGGGAGGACCGCCCGCATCCGCACTCCAAGGCGATCGTCCTGTGGCCGAGGACCCTGGAGGTCTTCCGCCGGCTGGGCGTGGCGGAGGGGATCACCGAGCGCGGTCTCGCGCTTCCGGCCGCCAACTACTACTCGGGGGGCAGGCGGGTCGCGCGGATCGACTTCCGCACCCTCGCGGGTTCCCGGTACGGCACGCCGTTGTCGCTGCCCCAGCAGCAGACCGAGGCCGTGCTGCGGGCCGAGCTGCGACGGCTGGGCGGCGAGGTGGAGTTCGGTGTGACGCTGAGGTCGCTTCAGGCGTCGGCCGAGCGGGTGCGGGTCGGGCTCGACGGGCCCCGCGGCCCGGAGCAGGCCGAGGTGCCCTGGGTCGTCGGCTGCGACGGGGCGCACAGCACCGTACGGAGCCTGGCGGGGATCGGCTTCCACGGGCTGACGTACCCGCAGACGTTCCTGCTCGCCGACGGCGCCTGTGACACCACTCTCGCGCACGACGAGGCCCACTACTTCATGACGGACCGCGGTGTGCTGGTCGTGGTGGGCCTGCCGGACGGGCAGTACCGGGTGTTCGGGGGTGTCGGCTCCTACGACGGGTCGGCCGATCCGCTCGCCGTGCTGCGGCGGGCGGCGCAGGAGCGCAGCCCGGTGCCGGTGCGGATGGACGCGGCGGCGCGCACCGGCGTCTTCCGGGTGCACGCCCGCCAGGCCGACCGGTTCCAGGCCGGCCGTGTCCTGCTGGCGGGCGACGCGGCACACATCCACAGCCCGGCGGGTGGCCAGGGACTCAATACCGCGGTGGAGGACGCGCACGCGCTCGGCTGGCGGCTTGCCCTGCCCGACGCGGACGCGGTGGAGCGGGAACTCGACCGCTGGGAGCGCGAACGGCGGCAGGTCGCGGCGGAAGTGGTGGGCGACGCCCACCGGCAGACCCGGATGTGGATGCTTACCGGGTGGCGGGGGCAGGCCCGGGACGCGGCCCTCGCCATCGGTCAGCGCACCGGACTGCTCAACCGGTTGCTGCCGCCCCGCATGGCCCGCCTGCACCACACGCATCCGGGCCACGACGCGCCGGTCGGCCGTCTGGTGCCGGGGCGGCGGGTCCCCGACGCACCGCTCGGTGGACTTCCGCTCGTCCACGTCCACGATCTCCTCGAAGCGGGACGCCCGGTGCTGCTCGTCCTCGCCTCCGACGGCTCCTCGGCAGGCCGGGACCGAGCGGTGGCCGGGCTGCTCGACACGACGGGGGCGTCGGCGCAGCCGTCCCCCGCGGACGCCCCGGGGTGCCTGCGGGTGCTGACGGTGCCCGGCCCGGCCGCGGCGGAGTCGGTGCGGGCGGCGGTCCACGACCAGGTGCGGCTGGTCGTGGACCCGTCCGGGCAGGCCCACCGGCACGTCGGGGTGCCCGGCCCGGTCGCCGTGCTGATCCGGCCGGACGGAGTCGTCGACCGGGTGGTGCGCCCGGGGCGGGAGTACGCGGACACCGCCCGCCGGGCTAAAGGACCGCTGTGGGGACCAGCATCCGCCGGTACCAGCTCTCGTACCGGGGGAAGCGCTCGCTGAAGGCCCCCGGTGCGCAGTCGAGGTCGGCCCACAGCGGGGCGCCGTCGAACCAGTGGTCGGTGATCACCATGTCCAGGTCGTGCGGGGAGCCCCCCTTCGCCCGCAACCGGTCGTACGCCTCGTCGAGGGTCAGGTCCCGCTCCGGCGGGGGGACGGACGCGACATCGGCGACCGCCCGCAGGAGTGCGTGCCAGGGCACGGGTTCGGGGTGACAGGCGTGGTAGACCGGCGCGGTGAGCCGTTCGCCGGGTGCCAGGGCGAGGGCGACGAGGGCCCGGGCGAGATCCTCGGCGGTGACCGCGGACACCCGTGCGGGCCAGCCCTCCACCGTGCCGGGCAGGGTGCGCAGCATCCGGGCCAGCGCGGGCACCACCCGGGTGTCGCCCTCGCCGTAGACAAGGTGCGGGCGGATCACCGTGCCGCCCGCCGCCAGCACGGCGTCCTCGCCGGCCGCCCGGGTCCGCGAGGTGGCCGAGACCGGCGCGCGGCCCAGGTCCTGCGGCCGGGCCCGGCGGAAGGTGCCCCGCCCGTAGACGGCGGCCGTGCTGAGGTGGACGATGCGGGCGACTCCGGCCCGGCGGGCCTCGGCCACGAGCGCGGCCGTGCCGCGGGCGTTGACCGCCTCGCACAGCGCGTCGGTACCGCCGATCTGCGAGGCGCAGTGCAGGAGCGCGTCGGCGCCGTCGCACAGGCCGTGCAGCGAGCCGGGATCGGTCAGGTCCGCGGGGACGACCGTCGTGCCCGGCGCGCTCGCGCGCACCTGGCGGTGATGGGCCGTCAGCCGCAGCTCCAGGCCCCGGCGTTCGGCCTCGCGGACGACATGGCGGCCGATGAAACCGCCGGCGCCGGTGATGACCACGGTGGGCATGTGCCGACTCCTCACCGGGCCCGGTGCGGGCCCAGGGTCACCGTCGCGGTGAAGACCGTCTCGCCGTGCTGTGTGCCGCGCACGGTCGTCGGGGTCCGGCCGTAGCGGTCCGGTCTGCCGGGCTCCGCCTCGATCCAGCAGGGCGCGTCGAGTTCGGCGTACCGCTCGAAGGTGCTGTCGAGTCCGACGGGCAGGGCGTCGCGCATTCCGGTCGAGGCGTGCGCGGCCTGCCGTGCCGCCTCCAGGAGCACCATGCCGGGCACATGGTCGACCGGGTGGTCGAAGAAGATCGGGTGCGCCGTGTCCACCCGCAGCTGCCAGCGGCGCGGGGTGCGCGGGTCGCCGGCGGCCAGGACGACATCGCGCGAGCCGGCTCTGCCGACGGTCTCCGGCGCTATGCCGACCGGTAACGGCACGCTCGGTCTGACCGGCATGTCCCCGCGCAGCCGTCGGTAGACGGCGGGGCTGGTGCAGCTGAAGGCGGCCGAGGCCACGCCGAGCGGCATGCCGTCGCGTTCCACCGTCACCCGGTACCGCATGCCCGCCAGGGTCGCGCCCCGGCGGACGAGGTCGTGGCATTCGGCTCGTAACACGACCTCGGTCGGCGTCGCCCCGGCCGCGAGAGCCTCGGGGTCGGCGGAGAACGACATGTTCCACATCAGGAACTGGTGGCCGAAGGGGACGCCGTACTCGGCGTGGGCGAGCAGTGCCCCGGTCTGCCGGACCGATTCCACCAGCAGCAGCGGGTCCTGGTAGCCGCCGACGGGGATGAACAGCGCGTGACCGCGGGGCCACTGGGCCGTGACGGAGAAGCGGTCAGGGCTGTCTGTTTCCCACTGGGTGAGGAAGACCTCGGACACTGCGGCGCGGTGTACGTACTGGCTGGGCACCGTGGTGGTCAGCCGAGCACCTGTCATGGTGCGCTGATCAAGAACATCGTCGCTGGCAGTGCGCAACATAAGACACCTGTCTCTCTGCGGGCAGGGCGGGACGACCGCTCCGGCGCAAAGCCCCCCCTGCGCTGGTCCACATCACCTTGACGCCCCCTAAGATACAGACAGGTCGGTTCGGTTTTTAGTAACTTTCACGAGAATCTTGAGGGTTGGGATGGCTGTTCAGGACCGTGGTGAGAGATCGAGGCGTTCGATCCTGGAGGCGGCCGCGAGCGTCTTCGACGAACGTGGCTACGACGCGGCGAGCACGACGGAGATCCTGGCGCGCAGCGGGCTGACGCGGGGCGCGCTCTACCACCACTTCCCCTCCAAGGAGGCGATCGCCGCGGCCCTGGTGGCGGCGCAGAGCGAGGCCCTGATGGTCCCCGAGCACCCGGTGAGGCTGCAGGCGATGGTCGACCTCACACTGGAGTACGCCCGTCGGCTGCGGAGCGATCCGGTGCTGCGGGCGAGTGTGCGGCTGACCGTCGAGCAGTCCTCCTTCAACCGCCCGGGCATGACGCCGTACCGGCAGTCGGCCGATGCCATCCTCGGCCTGCTCCGAGAGGCCGAGCGGCAGGGCGAGATGCTGCCGGGGGTGGACCTGGAGGAGCTCACGCAGTTCATCGTGGGCGCGTTCACCGGCGTCCAGTTGATGTCGCAGGTCTACTGCGGGCGCCAGGACCTGATGGCGCGGGTGTCGACGATGTGGCGGCTGCTGCTGCCGAGTATCGCCACCCCGGGCGTGCTCATGAGGCTGCGGACGACGCCGCCGCCGTCGGTGGCCGGCGCGGAGGGTGACGGCGTACGGGAAGGGGACGCGGAGACGGACGGGACGGCGCGGCCGCCCGTCACTCCCCGGGCTCCCTGGGGGTGACGGTGTCGTCCGGGGCGGACGCGGGATCGGTGAAGAGCCGGCGCAGGGTCCGCCACACGCGGTCGGAGGTGCCGGGCGACCACCAGGCCGGGTCCGTGCGCCCCAGCGACTCCAGGCCGGCCACGACCACCATGGCGAGGTCGGCGAGGTCCTGCCCCTCGGGCCCGGGAGCACCCGGGGCGTCGGGCGGCAGCAGTCCGCTCACCCTGCGGTGGACCGCGCTCAGTACCTCCTGCCGCAGTCTGCGCGCGGGGTCCGCGGAGCCGTCGGGATCCAGCTGCAGACCGGCCCGCACGGTGAGATCGTCGCTCAACGCCCGGCCGAGCGCGGAGCCGAAGCGGGACAGCGCCGTGAAGGCGGCCGTATCCAGGGGGTCGCTCAGGGCGTCGCCGAAGGCCGCGTCGACCAGCGCGGTGGCCTTGCGGCGCGCCTGGGTGTGCACGGCGACCACCACGGCCTCCTTCGTGGCGAAGTGGTGGTAGAGGGCTCCCCTGCTCACCCCCGCACCACGGCAGATGTCGACCAGCCCGGCCGCGCCGGGGCCGTCGTCGCCGATCAGTTCGGCGGTGGCGCGGACGATGGCCTGGCGGGTCTGCTCAGCTCGCTTCTGCATCGGGGGATGCGTGTCCTTCCTCAGGAGAGGGGGGCGGGCGGTCCGCTGCGGCGGGCGGCGTCGCCCGCTCGGAGGAAACCCCAGTCAATCACCGGAGCCCTCTCCGTACAAGTCTGTCTGTTTTGGCAAGGGCCAGGTTCCGTCGGGTTTCCGCAAGTAGCCGGTGTGGGGCCGTAGTTACGGGTGATCTTCTGGGAGGCGGTGCGTGATGTCTCGCATTCTGGACAATTGACAAACAGACAAGTTTGTTTGTTACTGTCCAGCGGTCTGGTATCCGAGCGTGAGGAATCCGATGGACAATCCGACAGCGCCGATACGTCCGCCGGCCGGGAGACCGCCCGTCGCCGGAGCCGTCTTCGCCGAGGCCCTGCACGAGGGGCTGATACGCGCGCGGCGGCGAACGGCGGACGTACGGCCGCCGGTAGCGCGGTCCGCGGCCGGACCCCGCACCACGGCGCCGGCCACGGCCCCACCCGCCCGGCACCGGACCGGGCCGCCGCCCGCGCTGACGGAGGCCGAACGGGAGGAGATCCTGTACCGGTTCCGGCTCGCCCTGCCGGCGGTGCTGCCGCCGCCCGACCGTGAACGGTCCGCCCTGGCCTCGGCGCTCGTCTCCTTCGCCCGCCGGGTGCTGACGCACACCGGGCGGAACGACCCCCTTTCCGGGCGGGTACGCCCGTTCCTGCAGCCGGCGACCGAGGTCGCGCCCCACCACCTCGTGGCCGCGACGGGCCTGTTGTACGAGTGCGTGCTGTTCGAGGTGATGGAGAGCGCCACCGGCCCCGGTGAGACGGCGGTGCCGCGCGCGCTCGCGGCCGTCCAGGCACTGGCGGACGTGCTGCGGGCCACCGGAGTGGCCTTCTGGCGCGGCGACGACGGCTGGAGCGAGTCCCGTTGGCTGGCCCGCCGGCTCCACGACGAACTCGGCAGCGCGCTGGCCGTGGCCCTGCACCGCATCGAGCTCGGCGAGGACGACCCGGCCGGTGCCGCCACCCACCTGGCGGTGGCCAGGAAGGCCCTGAACGAGGCGGTGGAGGAGAACCGCGGCCTCATCGCCGGCCTGCGCCGCAGCACCCGGACGCCACCCCTGCGCCTCGCCCTCGACGCCTTCCTGGCCGACCTGGCGCCGCACGCGGACGTCGCCGTCCAGCTCATCGGTGACGAGGCGCTGGCGCCGGAACGCTGCCGCCGCGAACTGCTCCTGGTCCTGCGCGAGACACTGCGCAACTGCCTCGCGCACGCGCAAGCCGCGCACATCGAGGTGACCGTCCGCACCACCCGGCGGTGGGTGTACGCCCGGGTCGAGGACGACGGTGTGGGTTTCTTGGTCCAGCGTGTCCTGGGCGACCCGCGGAACGGGCACGGTCTGGACTCCGTCCGGGAACGTGTCGAGGACCTCGGCGGCCGGCTGCGCATCACGAGCGCGCCCGGCGAGGGCACCCGCACGGAACTGCATCTGCCGCTCGTCCCACGGCCGTGACCGCACCGGTCCCCACCGCCCGACACGGAGACTCCTCATGCGCCCCACGAGCATCGTTCTCGCCGACGACCACGCCCTGTTCCGGGAGACCCTCGCCGACCTGCTGAACACCCAGCCCGCCCTGGCGGTGGTGGGACAGGCCGCCGACGCCGCCCAGGCCGTCCGGTGCGTGGCCGCCGAACGGCCCGATCTGCTGCTGCTCGACCTCCAGATGCCCGGCAGCCATGGTGCGGGCACGGTGCGCGAGATCATCGCCGTCTCTCCGCAGACCCGCGTTCTGTGTCTGTCCGCCCATGCGTACTCCTACCTCGTGGAGGAGATGCTGGCGGCCGGCGCCCGTGGCTTTCTGCACAAGGGCATCGGCAGGGAGGCACTGCTCATGACCCTCTCCCGCACACTCGCCGAGCCCCCGCACACGACCGTGCTGGTCCCGTCGGCCACGGCGGACCACGTGCCGGTCGAGGAACCGCTGTCCCGGCGGGAGCACCAGGCCCTGGTCGGCGCGGCGGCGGCGATGAGCAACCGCCAGATCGCCGACTGGCTCGGCATCACGGAGGGAACGGTCAAACGTCATCTGAACAGCGTCTTCCGCAAGCTGGGCGCGGTGTCCCGGCTGGACGCGGTCAACAAGGCGGTCCGGGCGTCGCTGATCCCCTCTCCGGACGTCCACGCCGTGGCGCCGCGCCGGTCGCCGGGAAGACGGCCCTCCCCGGTGACCGGCGCGCACCCGCTGAGTCGCTCAGCCGGTGGCTGACGACCGGCGCAGCAGGGCCGCGCCCACCGATCCGTCGTGGCCGACGGAGGTGACCAGGCCCCAGTCGGCGGCGCCGCCGGCCGCAGCCGGGGCACCGTCCTCCCAGTGCGCGAGCAGCGCGGCCAGCTGCAGGGCGCCACTGGCGCTGTAGGTCTCCCCGAGCACGTCCTGTACCCGCAGTACCTCGGGTTCGTGCCCGGCCAGCGCCCGGCGGCGGCCACGGGCCTCCACCGCGCTCCAGCCGGGGCCGCTGCTCGCCCCGGCCGAGACGACGCCGATGTCGCCGGGCTCGGCGCCACCGGCCCGCAGCGCGTCCTCGACACAGCGGGCGAGCGCCGCCGCCACCGCGTGCGGCCCCTCGTCCAGCGGAGTGAAGGCCACCTCGCAGGCGGCCAGTTCGGCCAGAGACCCGCCCGGGGCACGCCCGGTGCCGTCGTCCGCCGTCTCCATGACGAACACGGCACTTCCCTCGCCCAGCGCCGGCCGCTCGCCCAGGGCACCACCGCGCTGCCAGGCCCAGGCCGTGTGCGCGCTCAGCTCCTCCACACCTCCCGTCAGCAGCCGGGCGGCCCGGCCGGTCAGCAGGGCGTTGCGGGCGTAGCGCAGCGCGGACAGGGCGGAGATCTGCCCGCCGGCCAGCGAGGCGTTCAGGCCCGTGAAGGAGTGCCGCATGGCCACCTGGCTCGCCCCGTGGTTCAGCAGCAGCCCCGGGAACAGGGCCGGGCTCACCAGGTACGGGCGCTCCGCCACGTAGCTCTCGCGGAAGAACTCCGCGAAGGCCCGGGCACTGCCCGTGCTGGTACCGAGGACCACGCCGGTGTCCGCGCGTTCCCCGGGCCGGCCGGGCTCCGGCAGACCGGCCAGTGCCAGCTCCGCCGCCACCATGCCGAGCGTGGTGGTACGGCTCAGGGCGCGCAGTCCCTTGCGTCCGAGGTGCTCCCGGGGCTCGAAGTCCGGCACCGGCAGCAGCCGTACGCCCGGTGGCGCCGGCTGTCCGTCCAGGGCCTGGGCGCCGTCGTCACCCAGCGGCAACGCGCCCGAACGCACGGCCTCGTACAGGGCCTTGCCGCCGACACCGGCCGCGCTGAGCACCCCGTAACCCGTGATCCGTACGGCGGTGGACTCGGTGGTGCCGCTCATTCGGGCCTCCCCAGCATCACGATGGCGTTGTTGCCGCCGAAGGCGAACCCGTGGTTCTCCACGATCCTCGGCCGGGCGGGGCGTGCCCGGCCGGGCACGCAGTCCAGGTCCGGGCCGAGCGCCGGATCCACCGAGCGGACCGTCGCCGTCGGCGGCAGGAACCCTTCGTACAGGGCCGCGCAGCAGGCCAGCGCGCCGAAGCCGCTGGCGGCTCCCATGGTGTGGCCGAGCATCGACTTGATGGAGCTGATCGGCGGTATCCGGTCGCCGAAGACCTCGCGCACCGCCGCGACCTCGGTGGAGTCGTTGGCGGCCGTCCCGGTGCCGTGTGCGCACACGTAATCGACGTCGTCCGGCTTGACCCCGGCATCGCGGTGCGCCCGGCGGATGCACTCGGCGATACCGTCCCGGTCCGGCTGGGTCGGGTGCTTGGCGTCACAGGTCAGGCCGTAGCCCAGCACCTCGGCGTAGATGCGTGCCCCGCGTGAGACGGCGCTGTCCCACGACTCCAGGACGAGGGCCGCGCCGCCCTCCGCGGTCATGATGCCGCCCCGGTCCTCGTCGAACGGGCGGCACAGGTCGGGGGCGATGGCGCCCAGGCGGTGGAAGCCCGCGTGGGTGGCGCGGTTCACCGCGTCGGCACCACCGGCGATCATGACGTCGGCCGCGCCGCTGCGGATGAGGTCGAACCCGTACCCGATGGCGTAGTTGCTCGCCGAGCAGGCGGTGCCGAACGTCTGCGCCTCGCCGCGCAGGCCCAGTTCGGTGTTGACGGCGGCCGCGATGCGGTCCGCGGAGGCGCGGGCGGCGAGATCCCCGTCGATCCCGCCGATGCCCTGCGCCAGCCACTGCTCGGTCAGTTCCTGGAAGGCCCGCGCCTCCCCGTTGGTGGTGCCCATGGCGCTGCCCGCCCGGGCGGCCGACAGGGCGTCGGTGTCCCAGCCCGCGTCCCGCACGGCGAGCCGGGCGGCCGCGGCGGCGAACTGGCTGCTGCGGCCCCACTTCTCGGCCGGCAGCCGCTCCAGGTGGTCCTGCGGCCGGAAGCCGTGCACCTCGCCCGCCCGGGTGTGCCGGAAGCCGGTGCTGTCGAACGAGCTGATGTCGGTGATGCCGCTGCGGCCCTCGCGGACGGCCGCGGTGAACGCCTCGATACCGGTGCCGAGGCTGCTCACCGCGCCGAGACCGGTGACCGCGACGCGGCGCAGCCCCTGCTCAGACATGCGCGACGGCGGTGGTGTGACGTGCGATCAGTTCGTAGGCGGTGCCGAGGTCGTCGAGGTCGACCAGCTCCTCCTGAGGTATCTCGATGCCCAGCTGCTTCTCGAAGCGGGAGAACATCTCGATGATCAGCAGGGAGTCGGCGTCGAAGTCCTCGACGAAGCTGTGCTGTTCGTCGACCTCGCCGGAGGACACCTCCAGCACGTCTGCGACGATCTCCCGGATGCGGGTGCGCAGCTCGGGGGAGAGTTCCTTGCCCAGGTTGTCCGACATGTTCGTGTTCCCTTCAGCGTGTGGACCCAGCCCGTGGTCCCCGGTCCGCCGTGAAAAATTGCGAGCGGAAATGTGGTTGGCGAATTCATGCTGCCATATCCACAACACCACAGAGAACCCTCATTCCTTGAATCCAACCCCTCTTTTACATCGGTTTGACGCGCATTTCATTTCCGCTGGAAACAATATGGATACCATCGGAACAGAGGGGGCTCCTGTCATGAGAACGACCGCGTCGGTGGGCATCGCCGCGGCGGCCCTGTGGCTGCCGCCGAAGAGGGACGGCGCGCACAGCGCTGTCGCCGAGCAGCGCGTCGAGGGGAACGTGGCGCGCGACCTGGGACACCCCCGGCTGCCGGTCGCCGACGACATCTCCCCGCCCGAGATGGCCGTGCTGGCCGCCCGGCAGGTGCTGCACGGCAGCGGCGTGGCGGCCGCCGACGTGACGCTCCTGCTGCACGCGTGGATGCACTACCAGGGCCACGACCTGTGGTCGCCGGCGCACTACATCGCCCACCAGATCGGCGCGCACAACACCGTGCCGGTCGGGATCCAGCAGATCTGCAACGGTGGCGCGGCCGCCCTGGAACTGGCCGTCGCCCGGCTCTCCCTGGCCGAGGGCTCCCGGCACGCCCTGGTCACCACCGCCGACCGGTTCACCGCGCCCGGATTCGACCGGTGGCGCAGCGACTACGGCGCCGCCTACGGGGACGCGGCCACCGCGGTGCTGCTCAGGCAGCCGGCCGACGCGGGCGACCCCCTGCTGTTGCGGGCCCTGCACACCGCCGCCGCCCCGCATCTGGAGGCCATGCACCGGGGCATGGACCCGTTCGCGCGGCTGCCCCGGGAGAACTCGCCCGTCGTCGATATGCGCCGCACCAAGCGGGACTACCTGCGCGACCACGGGGTCGCCCCGTTCAAGAAGATCAACCGCGAGATGATCCGGTGCGTGGTCCAGGGCGCGCTGCGGGACGCCGGCCTCGCCGCGGACGACCCGCGCATCCGGTTCGTCCTGCTGCCCCGGCTCGGGCTCAAGACGCTGCGGAACGCGTGGATCCCGACGCTGAACGAACTGGTCGCCGCCCGGCCGGTGGACTGGGGGAGCGACACCGGGCACCTGGGCACGGGCGACCTGCCCGCGGGGCTGCACGAGCTGCTGCGCCGTTCCGCGCTCGGCCCCGGTGACATCGGCCTGCTGCTCAACGCGGGCGCCGGCTTCACCTGGTCCTGCGCGGTGGTCGAGGCTCCCGCACCCCGCTGAACCCCGACGACGTGCGGCCGGGGCCGCACCGAGCCCCCGGAGGGTGCCGGTGCGGCCCCGGCCGCCATGCGGAACCACCGCACTGCCGAACCGCCGGGTCACCGCCGGGGCGAGGCCGGCCGGCCCCGGCGGAGACACCGCTCACCGCGGAAACGTCCGCCACGCCCCCGCCGGATGGTGGCGGCCCGGCCGCAGCCAGCCCGGGGCCGGTACGGGCGCGGTGACCGGGTCGCCGGGGGGCGGCCCGGCAGCGCCCCGTGCCAGTACGACGGCGGTGAGCGCGGCCAGTTCGTCGGGGGTGGGGTCACCCCGCACCACGCGCAGGGCGGGCGGAGCGGTGGGTGCCGTGTCCATGGTGGGTGCCTCGCTTCCACTGGGCCGCTGCGGGATCACTCGGTGCCTCCGGTCCTCTGGTCTCGTCCGGTTCCGGTGCTCTGCTCCTGTCCGGTTCCGGTCCTTCGGTCTGGTCCGGCTGCGGCGGTCACATCGGCGGATTGCCGTGCTTGCGGGGCACCAGCTGCTCCTGCTTGGTGCGCAGCACGCGCAGCGCCTCCGCGAGGACCGAGCGGGTGGTGCGCGGGTCGATCACGTCGTCGACCAGACCCCGTTCCGCCGCGTAGTACGGGTGCATCAGCGTCTCCCGGTACTCCTGCGTCAGCTCCCGCCGGGCGGCCTCCGGGTCCTCGGCCGCGGCGACGGCCCGCCGGTGGATGACGTTGACCGCGCCCTCGGCCCCCATCACCGCGATCTCGTTCGTCGGCCAGGCGTACGACAGGTCGCAGCCGATGGAGCGCGAGTCCATGACGATGTACGCGCCGCCGTACGCCTTGCGCAGGATGACCTGGACCCGCGGGACGGTGGCATTGCAGTAGGCGTAGAGCAGCTTCGCGCCGTGGCGGATGATCCCGCCGTGCTCCTGGGCGGTGCCGGGCAGGAAGCCGGGCACGTCCACCAGCGTCACCAGGGGGATGTTGAAGGCGTCGCAGGTCTGGATGAACGCGGCACCCTTCTGGGAGGCCTCGATGTCCAGCACCCCGGCCAGGTGCCGGGGCTGGTTCGCCACCAGGCCGACGGTCTGCCCGTCGATGCGGGCCAGCGCGCACAGCAGGTTCGGCGCCCACCGCTCGTGGACCTCCAGGAACTCCGAGTCGTCCACCAGGCGCGCGATCACCTCGCGCATGTCGTACGGCTGGTTGGGGTCGGCGGGCACCAGGTGCAGCAGCTCCTCGTCCAGGGTGTTCAGCCGGGAGGCGGGCGCGGCGGCCGGCGGCAGCTCGCGGTTGTTGGACGGCAGCAGCGACAGCAGGTAGCGCACGTCCTCCAGGCAGGACTCCTCGTCGTCGTACGCGAAGGCGGCCGCGCCCGAGATCGCGGCATGCAGGTCGGCGCCGCCGAGCTGCTCGTGGCTCACCCGCTCGCCCGTCACCGCCTCCACCACGTCCGGGCCGGTGATGAACATCTGGGAGATGCCGCGCACCATGAACACGAAGTCGGTCAGCGCCGGCGAGTAGGTCGCGCCGCCGGCGCACGGTCCGAGCATCACGCTGATCTGCGGAATCACGCCGGAGGCACGCACGTTGCGGCGAAAGATCCCGCCGTACCCGGCGAGCGCGGAGACGCCCTCCTGGATACGGGCGCCGGCCCCGTCGTTGAGGCTCACCAGCGGCGCGCCGGCCGCGTCGGCCATATCCATGATCTTGTGGATCTTCTCGGCGTGGGACTCGCCCAGCGAGCCGCCGAAGATACGGAAGTCATGGGCGTAGACGAAGACGGTGCGTCCGTGCACCCGGCCCCAGCCGGTGACCACGCCGTCGGTGTGCGGGCGGCGGTCCTCCAGGCCGAAGCCACTGGCCCGGTGCCGGCGCAGCCCCTCGATCTCGGTGAACGTGCCCTCGTCGAACAGCAGCTGAAGCCGCTCGTGCACGGTCAGCTTGCCGCGCGCGTGCTGGGCCTGCGTCGCCGCCGCGCCCGGGCCGCCGCGCACCGCCTGCCTGAGGCGCAGCAGCTCGGCGGTACGCCCCTGCAGGTCCGGACCGGCCGGTGGGGCCGGCGGGGCGAAGGGACGGTCATCCAAAGCGGTCATCGAAACGCACTCCCTTGCGGTGGACGGCGGAGCGGACGGGAAACGCTCCCGAGAAATTTCCCAACAGAATGTGAGACGGCCATGAAAGTTGCCTAAAAGGCGGCCGGGGGCGGTCGGAAACCTCCTCCTACGGCGTTCTTCATGCGGGTTTTACGGCACTTCTACGGCCGCTCGGAATCCTGAGGTGCAGGCCCGATCCGGGGCCGTAGCGCCATTTTCGTGAATCTGCCGAAAGCGGCACCGGGCAAGGAGTTCTTCGCGAATGACAACGTCCATCGAAAAGACCGGGGCGGAACCGGCCCCCGCACTGACCTTCGCCCGTACCATCGACCGCACCCTGGTGCACCGGGCGGCGGTCTCGGAGGTACTGGTCACCGATCTCGTGCAGACGGGGCCGGAGGACTTCCTGGCGGGCGCGCAACTTCCCATCGGGCACGCCTACTTCAGCGACCACGTGCGCACGCCGGTGACCTATGACTTCCTGCTGCTGCTGGAGGCCGCGCGGCAGGCGGGTGTCGCCGCCTCGCACCGCCAGCTGGGCATCTCCCGGCACACCACGTTCCTGGTCAACAGCTGGTCGATCAGGATCGGGGACCCGCGGGTCCTCACGCCGGGGGACCGGCCCGGGGAGCTGGAGCTGGCGGGCGCGGTCACGCCGGTGACCGCGCGCAACGGCCGTCTGCGCGGCGTGAGTTCCTCGGTCGTCCTGAGCATCGCAGGCCGGGAGGCGGCCCGTACCCGCATCGACGTCGGTACGGCGAAGAGCGCCGACTACGGGAAGCTGCGCTACCTGCAACGCCGGTCCACCCCGCCGCTCACCACCGACCTGCTGGACGCGCTGCGCAGCCGCCCGGCCGACGCGGCCGACGTGGGCCGCCACAACCTCGCCAATGTGGTGCTCGGCGAGCCCATCCACCTGGGCGACACGGTCTCCGCGCAGGTGGAGCCGCTGTTCGAGAACAAGAGCCTGTTCGACCACACCTACGACCACATCCCGGCCATGGTGCTCACCGAGGCCGCGCGTCAGCTCGCCCACCTCGCGGGCGTCCCGACCGACGCGACCGTGACCGGCTGCACCGCGGACTTCACCCGGTTCGCCGAGCTGGACTCGCCCCTGGTGGCCACGGCCCGCCTCGCACCGGGCGGTTCGGCCGCCGGCGGCCGAACCGCCTGCGCGGTCGTCTTCGAGCAGGACGGCGCCGAAGCCGGCCGCGTCGTACTGGACTTCACCCCGGCGCACTCCGGGGCCCGCACGGCCAAGGGGCCGGCGTCGTGACCCGGCCGCCCGTACGCGCGGTGTGGACGGACTTCGGCGGGGTGCTCACCCCGCCGATCCCGCGCGACCTGGAGACCTTCTGCCGCCGGACAGGAATCCCCGCGGACGCCTTCCGGACGGCCATGGCCGCGGTGGCGGCGCCGTACGGCGGTGACCTGATGGCGCCGCTGGACACCCCGCTGCTCACCGAGGACGAGTGGGCCGCCCGGATGAACGTCCGGCTGCGCGAACTCGGGGTGGAAGCCGATCTGACCGGCTTCGGTGACCGCTGGTTCGCAGGGCGCGAGACCAACCACGCCTGGCTGGACCATCTCCGTACCCTGCACGACCAGGGGGTGTTCGTCGGCCTGCTGTCCAACATGCCGCCCGCCTGGGACCGGCACTGGCGGCGCATGGTCCCGCCCGACGGGCTCTTCGACGGGCTCGCCCTGTCCTTCCGGGTCGGCGTCCGCAAGCCGCAGCGCGGGATCTTCGAGGCGGCCGCCGAGATGGCGGGGGTCGCGCCCGGGGAGTGCGTCCTCGTCGACGACATCGAGGCCAACTGCGTCGGGGCCGAGGCCGCCGGCTGGCAGGCCGTCCACTTCACCGACACCGACACCGCGGCGGCCGCACTGGCCCGCCGTCTCGCCCGCCCGGCCGGCATGGGCTCGGCGGCCGCCTGAACAGGAGAGCTCATGTCACGCACCGTTCTGGTCACCGGAGGAAACCGGGGGATCGGCCTGACCATCGCGCGCAGCTTCGCCGAGAACGGCGACAAGGTCGCGATCACCCACCGCAGCGGGGAGGCCCCCGAGGGTCTGTTCGGCGTGCGCTGCGACGTACGCGACCCCGAGGCGGCGCGCCGCGCCGTGAACGAGGTCGAGGCGCAGTACGGGCCGGTGGGCGTGCTGGTGGCCAACGCCGGCATCACCCGCGACGCGCTGGCCCCCACCATGCGCGAGGAGGACTTCGAGGACGTCATCGGGACCAACCTCGTCGGGTCCTTCCGGATGGCCCGCCTGGTGTCCCGCTCCATGATCAGCGCCAAGTGGGGCCGTATCGTCTTCATCTCGTCGATCATGGGCTTCCTCGGCTCTCCCGGACAGTCCAACTACGCCGCGTCCAAGTCCGGCATGCTCGGCCTGACCCGGTCGCTCGCCTGGGAACTGGGCTCGCGGAACATCACGGTCAACATGGTCACGCCCGGACTGATCGAGACCGACATGATCCAGGCCGTCACCGACAAGCGGCGCGCCCAGTTGCTGGGCCAGACCCCGCTGCGCCGCACCGGCACCCCGCAGGAGGTCGCCGACGTCGTCACGTTCCTCGCCGGCGACGGCGCCTCCTATGTGACCGGGGCGGCGGTCCCGGTCGGCGGCGGTATCGGCATGGGCCAGTGAGACACGGCCCCGGCGGCCCCTTCCCCCCAGAACCCCCAGCCCCCCACATCCCCTGGGAAACACCCCCGAAGCGTGACCGGCGCGCACCGTGCGCGCAGCGCGTGAGACACGAAAGGACACCGTCATGACGGACGAGGAAGTGCTGAACATCGCCCTGGAGATGGGCAAGATCTTCAACGACGGCGACGAGGAGGTCGCCCGGCGCCTGGTCTCGGAGGATTTCGTCGACTACGAGGCCCCGGAGGGCTCGCCGGTCGGCGCGGAGGCCTACATCCGCACGGCCGGCTGGATGCGCAGCGTCTGGGAGAACGCCCGCTGGGAGGTCGTCGACGCCTTCGCCAAGGGCGACAAGGCCCTGATCCGCCTGATCTTCTCGGGCCGTCAGGTCGCCGACTTCATGGGCGTTCCCGCCACGGGCAAGGAGGTACGAGTCCAGCACCTGCACGTGTACCGGATCGCCGACGGCAAGGTGGTGCAGCACTGGGCCGTCCGTGACGACCTGGAGCTCTTCCGCCAGCTCGGCGCGTGGGACAAGCCGCTGTCGGGAGCACCGAAGCCCGTGCCCGCGGCCTGATCCGACGTCACCACGCCCCCGGGGCGGCATCCGCATCGCGGATGCCGCCCTTTCGTGTTTGTCCGGCGCGGATGTCAGGAGCGAGCGGGGCCCAGCCCGTTGAGCAGCGTGTCGACCACCGCGGCCGCCAGCCCGTCCGGGTCGGCGGAGGTCTCGGCCTGCACCTGGATGGCCTGCTCGATCAGGGCGTGGTACACCCGCCGGGCCCACTCGAGATCCGCGTCGGGGCGCAGCAGACCGGCCTGTTGGGCCCGGTCGAGCAGGAGGTGGCCCTTGGCGAAGATGCGCTCGTGTGCGGCGGCGGCCTCCGGGGCGCGCAGCTGGGGCTGACCGACGGTGTACCGCCAGCCGCTCTTCACCTGGATCACGTTGGCGGTGATCTGGTGCAGCGCCACCAGCGGTGGTGCCGTCTCCGGGCGGCCTACGTCGATGGCCTCCTCGACCTGCCGGAAGGCGTGCACCGCCATCGCGTCGATCAGTGCCTCGCGGGAGGCGAAACGGCGGTGGAGCGTGGTGCGGGCGACGCCGGCGGCGGCGGCGATCTGGGCGAGGCTCGCGGTGGGGTCCTCGCCGAGCACTCGCTCGGCCACCTCCAGGATCGTCCGCACGGTCCGTTCGGCATCGGCACGCAGTGGCCTGTCTCTCGTCATCGTCTCGGTCACGTCGTGGCCGCCTCTCGTGTAGCGGATGGGTCGTACCCCGTCGTACCCCAGTTTAGGTGACACCAAAGATGCAGGACAAGCATTAGTTGCATCTCCAGTGTTGCAAGTAGCCATTTCTCTGGTACGTTGATGTTGCAGTTCAGCGGAGACATGCAACTACCGAGGAGTGAATCCCTATGTCGCAGGAGCAGCAGGACTGGATCGAGGCGTACGACTACGTGCAGGGCGCCCAGGCCGCGGGCCCGGCCGAGCTGCAGCAGGTCGGGGTGCTCAAGGTCGGCCGCCGGGACGCCCGCCGCGTCCTGGTCCTGCTCGGCGGCCGCGAAGGCGGCGCCGGGGTGTTCCGCCACACGGCGCGGACCCTGGCGAGCGCCGCGGACGACCTGCAGGTATGGGCCGTGGACCGCCGCGAGCAGAATCTCGCCGACCTCTCCGGCTTCGCGGACACCCCCGAGCAGGCCACCGAGTACTACCTCGGCGGTCACTACCAGGTGCAGGACCCGGCCGCGTCGGCCTTCGCCGCCCAGTGGGGCCTTGAGGTCCTCCTGGAAGACCTGCGCCGAGTGGTCCTCGCCGCCGCCGACGGCGGCCGGCGCGATGTGGTCCTCGGGGGCGTGTCCGTCGGCGGCAGCGAGGCCCTGCTGTACGCCGCGTGGGACTTCGACGGCACCCCCGGCTACCGCGACCTGGCCGGACTGGCCGTCGTCGACGGCGGTGTCCTCAACGCCTACTCGGGCGCCGGCATGGAGTTCAACCTGCCCGTGGAGGCCGCCAAGGGCTGGCTCGCGGCGATCGAGTCCGGCGCCGTGTTCGAGGACTTCACCAGCGTCACCACCGGCCTCGGCACCCGCCCGGAGTCGGCGGCCGTCTGGTTCCAGCTCGCCGCCCGGCACGCCCTGGCCGACCCCGACGGCCCCGCGGCGCTCGCCGACCGGGTCCCCGAGGTATTCCGCACCGACGGCAAGCTGACCAACGCCGGCCTGTTCGGGCGACTGGTCGATGCCGCGCACGCCCACCCGTCGTACTCGGTCCGCGCGGGCCACCTGGACGACAGCGGCTCATGGGTCGACGGCGGCCCCACCCGGCTGCACACCGTCGCCGAGGCGTTCGCCGGCCCCCGCCCCGGCGCCTGGCTCTGGTACACCCTCAACCGCGTGATGCTCGACCTCGTCGCGGCCATCGACTTCAAGGAAACCGAGCTCACCCGCCTGCTCGGCCTGCGCGTGGCACACGCCGAGGCCATCGACGTCCCGCTCTACACCTTCCAGTCCGGTCTGACCAACGGCACCACCGGACAGGCCGCGGCGGCCGTCACCGCCGCCAGCCGCATCCCCGAGCTGTCGCTCTTCTCCGACCCGGCGCTCACCCACCAGGACGTCGTCTACGCCCAGTGGGAGGACAACCGCTTCCTGCAGACCCTCTCCCAGTTCCTGCGCACACTGCCCCGGCACACGAACTGACGACCGGCTGCCCCGGGCAGCGCGTCCCCGCAGACCGGGGCGGCAGGGGTCCACCCCCGTCCCCCTGCCGCCCCTTCCCCGACCGCCCCCACCGCCTTGCCGGCACCCGAGACCAAGGAGAGCTTCGATGGCTGCCGCCGCCACCACCCCCGAGGCGCCGCCCCGCGCGGGCCTCACCATCTTCGCCCTGTGCCTGGCCGTGTTCGTCGTCCCCTACGGCCTCAGCAGCGCACCGGTCGCGCTCCCCGCGATGGGCCGCGACCTCGACGCCGGAGTGGTGTCGCTGAACTGGGTCGTCAACGCCTACAACATCACCGCCGCCAGCTTCATGATGGCGGCCGGGTCGATCGCCGACCGTATCGGCCGCAAGCGGGTGTTCTCCTTCGGCGTCGCGACGTACGGCGTCTCCGCCCTGATCGGTGCGCTCGCCACCGACGTCCTGCTGCTGAACGTCGCCCGGGCCGTGGCCGGTGTGGCCGCCGCCGCCATGATGACCGCCGGCGTGTCGGTCATGGCGAACATGTTCCACGGCGCCGCCCGCACCAAGGCGTTCGCGTTCGTCGGCGTCACCATCGGCGCCGGTCTCGCCATCGGCCCGACCAGCTCGGGCCTGCTCGTCTCCGAGCTGGGCTGGCGCTCCATCTTCTGGGTGCAGTTCGCCATCGCCGTGGCGTCCATGTTCGGACTGAAGCTGGTGCAGGAGTCCAAGGACCCCGAAGCGCACGCCGTGGACTGGGCCGGCACCGTGACCTTCACCCTCGCCCTGTTCTGCTTCACCCTCGGCGTCATCCAGGGCCCGGTCTGGGGCTGGGGCAGCGCCGAGGTGCTGGGCCTGTTCGCCGGCTGCGTGCTGCTGCTGGCCGGGTTCGTCCTGATCGAGCGCCGCCAGCGGTTCCCGATGTTCGACCTCTCCCTGTTCGCCGAACCGCGGTTCATGGCGGTCAACCTGCTCGCCACCGCCGTCTCCTTCGGCTTCGTCGGCCTGATGGTGCTGCTGCCCTCGTACCTGGTCGGCGCCAACGGGCTCACCGACAGCGCGGCCGGCCTGACGATGCTGCTGCTCACCGCTCCGGTGCTGGCCTTCCCGCTGGTCTCCGGGCGCCTGGTGCAGGCGGGTGTGTCGATGCGGCCCATTCTCAGCGGCAGCCTCGTTCTCGTCGCCGCCGGACTGGCCTGGCTGACCACCGTCCACCCCGGCATCGGCCTGCTCGGGCTCACCGGTCCGCTGCTGCTGGTCGGCACCGGTGTCGGCCTGATCTACGGCCTGATGGACGGCGCCGCGGTGAGCACCGTCCCGCCGAACAAGGTCGGCATGGCCAGCGGCATGTTCAACACCATCCGCCTGGCCACCGAGGCGGTCGCGGTCGCCGGCATGGTCGCCGCCCTGATGTCCCTGCTCCAGCAGCGCCTCGCCGACGGTCTGGGCCGCTACACCGAGGGCACGAACCTCACTCCCCGCAGCGTCACCGACAGCGTCTCCAGCGGCAACCTCGAAGCCGTGGTCGACCAGGCGCCGTCCGCGAACCGCGACGCCCTCGCCGACTTCCTCGGACAGGGCTACACGCACGGCTTCCAGATCGTGCTGTGGGGCACCGTCGTGGTCTGCCTGGCCGGCGCGGTCGTCCTGCATCTCATCCTCACCGACCGCCCGGCGGCCGAGGCACCGGCCGACACTCCCGCCGAGCCGGCCGACCGGAGCGCGCTGCGGGAGTCCGCCGACGCGACGCTCTGAGCCCCCCGCGAACACCGCGGCCCTTCGGCCGGACCGCGGGATTCGCTCTGAGCCCCCGCGAACACCGCGGCCCTTCGGCCGGACCGCGGGATGTGACCTCCCCGCCCGGCGGGCGCCCGGTACACGACACCGGGCGCCCGCCGACTGCGTGCCCCCGACCACAGGAGCAGCCATGACACTCCTCACCCACGGCCCCGGCCCGCGCACCCGGACGGCCCCCACCGGGCCCGTCGGCCACAAGGTCCCCGCGCGGCCGGGGGCGCCGGCCGGCCCCGGCCGGCCCTCCGCTGCGACGAGTGCCGCCCGTACCGGCACCACCGCCTCCGGCCTCACCGACACCCTCCTGCTCGGGCCGCTCCCGGCCACCGCCCTGGCGCTGTGCCGGCTCGACGAGCCTCACGTGCCGGTGACTCTGCATCCCGAGGAGCGGCGGCTGGCAGGCGCTCTGCCACCGGCCCGGCGGCCCGACTTCATCGCGGGCCGGACCGCGGCGGCACGGGCGTTGGGTGCGCTGGGGATCGGCGGGCCGGTGCTGCGGGACGGGCGACGGCCCGTGTTCCCGGCCGGGGTGCGCGGCTCCATCAGTCACTGCGTGGGGCACATAGGGGTGAGCCTCGTCAGCGTCCATCCTCGGGTGATCGCGACCGGCACGGACCTGGAGCGCACCGATCGGCTCGGCCCGGACGCCGCACGGTTGGTGTGCACTCCGCACGAGCGCGAGTGGGTGCGGCGGGCGCGCCGCCCGGAGAGCCGGCTGTCCGTCGTGTTCTCCGCCAAAGAGGCCGTCTACAAGGCTCTGTCCGCGCTCGGCACGCCCGCACCCGTCTTCCACGACGTCGAGTTGCGGGTGGCCGACGGCCGACTCCACGCACACGTCGCCCGTGGCCTGCTGCCCGCCGGCTGCCGGCTCATCGGCTGGGTACGGCTGCTTCCCGGCAACCACGTCATGACCTCGGTGGCGGTGCTCTCCGACGGCGGGCGGCCGGGCGGGGAAACCACGGTGGCATCCTTCGATGTGCTCTGAGTCAACCTAAGGGTCATTTTCTTGCCGATCCCCTTACCCGGATGGAAGGGTTGCATTCCGTTGGTGCCCGTAAAGCGATGCGAGTCCAGCGGGGGGATCTGTGCTGAAGTTCAGCGTTCTGGGGCCTTTGGAAATACGAGTCGACAACGAGAAGATTTCGATTCCGCGTGGCCCGAAAGTCCGTCAACTGCTTTCTCTTCTGGTTCTTCAGGCCGGGTCGGTCGTGCCCCACGGAATCCTGGTCGACGAACTGTGGGGCAAGAACCCGCCGAAGACCGCGCTTTCCACGGTGCGCACCCATGTCTACCACCTTCGGAAAATCCTCGGCCAGGAGATCGCCGGGGTCGCCGGGGTCAACCTGATCGACACGTGGTCCGCCGGCTACGTACTGCGCGCGGTACACGAGCAGGTCGACGCGGAGGCGTTTCTCCGGCTGGCCCGGCAGGGGGAGACCCTGCTGCACGCCGGCAACGCCGGTGAGGCGTCCCGGGTGCTGTCCCGGGCGCTGGAGATGTGGAGCGGGGGCGTCCTGACCGATGTCAGCTGCGGTCCCGTGCTGATGCAGCACGTGCGGCATCTCCAGGAGATGTACATGCGGGTGCTGCAACAACGGATCGAGGCGGACATGCGACTCGGCCGGCACGGCGGGCTCGCGGCGGAACTCAGAAGCCTCGTCGTCCGCCATCCGCTCAACGAGTGGCTGCACGGCCAGCTCATCACCGCCCTCTGCCTGAGCGGCCGCCGTGGTGACGCCCTGCACGCCTACCAGGAACTCCGCGGAATACTCCAGGAGGAACTCGGCCTGGATCCGTCCCGCGCCGTTCAGCAGATACAGCAGGTCATCCTGTCCGGAGACGAGAGTATGCTCCAAAACCCGTTGGGCTGGCAGTACGGGGCGGCCGTCGAACAACTTCCCAATGCCTCCTGAAGAGCACTGCATAAGCATGACGTTCATCTATGAAGTTCCCACAGAATTCCAGCTCTGACCGAGGAGGGAAACGTGCGCAAGGTGCTCATCGCCAACCGTGGCGAAATCGCTGTCCGCGTGGCACGGGCCTGCCGGGACGCCGGGATCGCGAGCGTGGCCGTCTACGCCGACCCGGACCGGGACGCTCTGCATGTCCGTGCCGCGGATGAGGCGTTCGCCCTGGGCGGTGACACCCCGGCCACCAGCTATCTCGTCATCGACAAGATCCTGAACGCCGCCCGCGAGTCCGGCGCGGACGCGATCCACCCCGGCTACGGCTTCCTGTCGGAGAACGCCGAGTTCGCGCAGGCCGTGCTGGACGCCGGGCTGATCTGGATCGGCCCGCCCCCGCAGGCGATCCGCGACCTGGGTGACAAGGTCGCCGCCCGGCACATCGCCCAGCGCGCCGGCGCCCCCCTGGTCGCCGGTACGCCCGACCCGGTGAGCGGTGCGGACGAGGTCGTGGCCTTCGCCCGCGAGCACGGCCTGCCGATCGCGATCAAGGCCGCCTTCGGTGGTGGCGGGCGCGGCCTGAAGGTCGCCCGCACCCTGGAAGAGGTCCCCGAGCTGTACGACTCGGCCGTGCGTGAGGCGGTCGCCGCGTTCGGGCGTGGTGAGTGCTTCGTGGAGCGGTACCTGGACCGGCCGCGGCATGTGGAGACGCAGTGCCTGGCCGACAAGCACGGCAACGTCGTCGTGGTCTCCACCCGTGACTGCTCCCTGCAGCGCCGCCACCAGAAACTGGTCGAGGAAGCCCCCGCCCCGTTCCTGTCCGAGGAGCAGATGGCGGAGCTGTACCGGGCGTCGAAGGCCATCTTGAAGGAGGCCGGTTACGAGGGTGCGGGCACGTGTGAGTTCCTCGTCGGGCAGGACGGCACGATCTCCTTCCTGGAGGTCAACACCCGCCTGCAGGTCGAGCACCCGGTCACCGAGGAGGTCGCCGGCATCGACCTGGTGCGCGAGATGTTCCGTATCGCCGACGGTGAGGAACTGGGCTACGACGACCCGGTGCTGCGCGGTCACTCCTTCGAGTTCCGGATCAACGGCGAGGACCCGGGCCGGGGTTTCCTGCCCGCCCCCGGCACCGTCACCGCCTTTGAGGCACCTTCCGGTCCGGGTGTGCGGCTGGACGCGGGTGTGGAGGCCGGCAGTGTGATCGGCCCGGCCTGGGACTCGCTGCTGGCCAAGCTGATCGTGACCGGCCGCACCCGCAAGGAGGCCCTTGAGCGGGCCGCCCGCGCGCTGGAGGAGTTCTGTGTCGAGGGCATGGCCACCGCCGTTCCCTTCCACCGCAAGGTCGTCACCGACCCCGCCTTCGCCCCCGAACTGACCGGCTCCGACGAGCCGTTCATGGTCCATACCCGGTGGATCGAGACCGAGTTCGTCAACGACATCAAGCCTTTCACCGCCCCGGCCGATGCCGAGGCCGACGAGGAGTCGGCCCGTGAGACGGTCGTGGTCGAGGTCGGCGGCAAGCGCCTGGAGGTCTCCCTCCCGGCGTCCCTGGGCATGAGCCTGGCCCGTACCGGGCTCGCGGCCGGGGCCAAGCCCAAGCGGCGCGCGGCGAAGAAGTCCGGCCCCGTCGCCTCCGGCGACACCCTGACCTCCCCCATGCAGGGCACCATCGTCAAGATCGCCGTCGAGGAGGGCCAGGAAGTCGAGGAAGGCGACCTGGTCGTCGTCCTGGAGGCCATGAAGATGGAACAGCCCCTCAACGCCCACAAGGCCGGCACCATCAAGGGCCTGACCGCCGAAGTCGGCGCCTCCCTGACCCCTGGTGCCGCCATCTGCGAGATCAAGGACTGAGCCACGCTCCCGTCCTTCACTTTCCCTCTCCCCACCTCTTTCAAGGAGTCACCATGCCTGGAACCACGCGCCGTTGGCGTGCGTCCGTCGCCGCCTCGGGAGTTCTCGCCGTCGCGGCGGCCGTGACGCTGTCCCTCGCCCCGGCGGCCCAGTCCGCCGAGCCGCTGCCGTCTCGGAGCACAGCGCCGGTGTCCGCGTTTCCGGAGGTGATCCAGGGCGTCGGTCACGCGATCCACCCCGAGGGCTTCGCCTGGGACCCGACCCGGAACGCGTTCCTGGTCGGTTCCCTGCGCTACGGAACGATCTCCGTCGTGGGCGCCGACGGCATACCGCACACCCTGGTCGACGACCCCAGCCTGATCGCGACCGGCGGCATCCGGGTCGACCCGGCCCGCAACCGCCTTCTGGCGACCTACGGCGATGTCTACGCCGGGCCGAACGCCCTGCTCAGCGTCGGTTCCAGCCCGCAGACCCGCGGCCACTACGCCGGTGTGGCCATCTTCGACCTGACCACAGGGGCCCTGAAGAAGCGCGTCGATCTCAGCCAGTCGCCGGGCCTCCACCTGGCCAACGACCTCGTTCTCGACCCGGCGGGCAACGCCTACGTCACCGACTCCTTCACGGGCAGGATCTTCAAGGTGACCCCGTCCGGCACCGCGTCGACGTTCGCCTACGACGAGAAGATCGACGCCGGTTACGACTCCACCGGCATGCCCAACGTCGGTGTCAACGGCATCGTCTACCACCCGGCCGGCTTCCTCATCACCGTCCGCTACGACACCGGCCAGCTCTTCCGCATCCCGCTGAACGAGCCCGGCGCCGTGACGGAGATCAAGCTGGACCGCCGTATCCCCGGCACCGACGGCATGGCGCTCGGCACGGACGGAACCTTGTACGCGGCCACCAACACGATCCGCTCCAACGGCGTCGACGCCCTGATGAAGCTCCGCTCGGACGACTGCTGGAAGAGCGCCCGCGTCGTGAGCGAACAGGCGTCCCCGGAGGTGGCCCCCACGACGATGGCCCTCACGCCGTTCGGTGACTACGTCCTCAGCAGCAACGTCAACGTCCTTTTCCAGAGCGGCGGTACGGAGACCCGGGACGGCTTCGTCCTGCGCCGCTACTGACACCACGGGAGGTACGGGCCATGGCGCTCGACCAGTCCTTCGTGGGGCGGAGTTACCCGCCCACCGCGCCCTACGAGGTAGGCCGGGAGAAGATCCGCGAGTTCGCCGAGGCGGTCGGGGACGCCCATCCGGCGTACACGGACGGGGAGGCCGCGAAGGCGCTCGGTCACCCCGATGTGATCGCCCCGCCGACCTTCGTGTTCGGCATCACCTTCAAGGCCGCCGGGCAGGCCGTCACCGACCCACGGCTCGGCCTGGACTACAGCCGCGTGGTGCACGGCGACCAGAGGTTCGCCTACGTCCGCCCCATCCGCGCCGGCGACCGGCTCACGGTCACCTCCACCGTCGAGTCGGTCAAGTCCCTGGCGGGCAACGACGTCCTGGACATCCGCGGTGAGGTGCACGACGAGACGGGCGAGCACGTGGTGACCGCCTGGACCACGCTCGTGGCGCGTGCGGCAGAGGAGGACTGAGATGACTGCGAAGGTTCCGTACGCGGACGTCGAGGTCGGCACCGAGCTGCCCGCGCGGTCCTTCCCCGTGACCCGCGCCGCCCTCGTCCGGTACGCGGGCGCCTCCGGCGACTTCAACCCCATCCACTGGAACGAGAAGTTCGCCAAGGAGGTCGGCCTGCCCGACGTCATCGCCCACGGCATGTTCACCATGGCCGAGGCGATCCGCGTGGTCACCGACTGGACGGGCGACCCCGGTGCCGTCGTCGAGTACGGCGTCCGCTTCACCAGGCCCGTCGTCGTCCCCAACGACGACAAGGGCACCGCGATCGAAGTCAGCGGCAAAGTCACCGCCAAGCTCGACGACAACACGGTCCGCGTCGTCCTCACGGCGACCTGCACCGGGCAGAAGGTGCTGGGCATGTCCCGGGCCGTCGTACGACTGGCCTGACACCCGCTCCCGGCTTCCGCCCCTCCCACCCCTCCCACAGGAGAACGATGCTCCAGCGCCGGCTGTCCACCCTCGCCGTCTCGGCCCTCGGGCTTGGCTGCATGGGGATGAGCGACCTCTACGGCCCCGGCGACGACACCGAGTCGATCGCCACCATCAGGCACGCCCTCGATCAGGGGGTTACTCTGCTCGACACCGCGGACATGTACGGGCCGTTCACCAACGAGCGGGTCGTGGGCCGGGCGATCGCGGGCCGTCGGGACGAGGTCGTGCTCGCGACCAAGTTCGGCATCGAGCGCCTGCCGGACGGCACCCTCAGGGGCGTCAACGGCCGCCCCGACTACGTACGGTCGGCCTGTGACGCCTCCCTGCGACGCCTCGGCGTCGACCACATCGACCTCTACTACCAGCACCGCATCGACCCGACGGTCCCCGTCGAGGAGACCTGGGGCGCGCTTGCCGGACTGGTCGCCGCGGGGAAGGTGCGTCACCTGGGCATCTCCGAGGCCGCACCGGCAACGGTCCGGCGAGCTCACGCGGTCCACCCCGTCACCGCGGGTCAATACGAGTACTCCCTGTTCAGCCGCGGTATCGAGGACGAGCACCTGCCCACCCTGCGGGAGCTGGGCATCGGACTCGTCGCCTACGCCCCCATGGGGCGCGGCCTGCTCACGGGCACGGTGACGAGCCCCGACGCCTTCCCCGAGGGCGACGTCCGCCGGCTGGCGCCGCGTTTCCAGGAGAGCAGCCTGGTCACCAACCTCGCCCTCGTCGAGCGGCTGCGCGAACTCGCCGACACGGTGGACGCCACGCCCGCCCAGCTCGCCCTCGCCTGGCTGCTGCACCAAGGCCCCGATGTCGTACCCATCCCGGGCACCAAGCGGCGCGGCTACCTCGACGAGAACCTGCGGGCGGCCGGCATGTCCCTCACCGGCGAACTCGCCCGGGCCGTGACAGAGGCGATACCCGCCGACGCCGTCGTCGGCGAGCGCTACGACGCGGCGCGGATGGCCACCCTGAACCTGTGACCCGCGGGCCCTTCCCCGGCGCCCGCGTGCCGGCCATACCCGGCAGCGCCCGGACCTTCCGATCTCACGTATGACCGGATCAACCCCATGTCCTCGAAAGGCAGGACCACGACATGACCATCACCGTCCTCGGTGCCACGGGAGCCACCGGCCGCCTGGTCGTCCAGCAGCTCCTCAGTCTGGGCCACCCGGTGCTCGGCGCCGTCCGCAAGCCGGAGAAGGCCGCCAAGTCGGCCGTCGGCGGCATCGAGTTCGTCGCGTTCGACCTGGCGGACCCCGGCCGCCGGTTCGAGGAGGTCTTCGCCGCGACCGAGATCGTCGTCAACGCCGCCGCCACCCGCACCATGACCAAGAAGCAGGCCGACCTGATCGACCGGCAGGGCGTCATCGCGGCCATCGACGCGGCGGCCTCCGCAGGCGTGAAGCGGTGGATCCAAGTGTCCATGATGGGCAGCGGCGACCCCGCGCGGCTGCCGAGGTATCTGCGGGCCACCGGGCAGGCCAAGGACGCGGCCGACGCCCATCTCGCGGAATCGGGCATGACCTGGACGGTCATCCGTCCGCCGTGGCTCACCGACGGTGCCGCCACAGGCCGGATCACGGTCGGCGAGCAGGTGCCCGAGGGGTCCCTGACCCGGGCAGACCTCGCCGCCGTCGCCGTCGCCTCGCTGGACATCGCCGCCACCCACAACCGGCTCTTCGAGGTGACCGGAGGAGGCCGCCCCGTCACGGAGTCCCTGATGACCCTGGGCTGAGCCGCCACGAAGCCGCGCCGGAACGCCGCGCCCGCGGAGGCCGGCCCCGCCAGGGCGGTCACCGGTCCCGGTCCGGGGTAGACGACGATCACGACAACCGGGAAACCGATCACGGAAAGGAGACGAGCCGTGCGGAAGGGTGAACAGATCACCGGTGCGGCGCGTGCGAAGCTCGCGCGGGAGATGAAGGAGCAGTACGAGGGCGGCAGGTCGATACGGGCCATCGCCGAGGCTTACGGCCGGTCGTACGGGTTCGTCCACCGCGTCCTCACCGAGACGGACGTCTCCCTGCGCAGCCGGGGCGGGGAACACCCGCACCGGCGCCTCGGCACGCCCGCCCGCTCAGGCCGGTAGCCGTCCCCCGCCGAGCGGCTGCCGCGCCCCGGCCGACCGGGCTCCTGGCCCACCGCGCCGGCTCCGGCCCGGCACCGGCGCCGCCCACCCCGCCCGACGAGCAGCTCGTTCACACCACCCCGGGCGCGCCCTACGGCGACCCCAGCGGTGACTGGACGGGCATCCGTTGCGTCGACGCCTGCTGAGCCACACGCCGAGCCATGAGGGGCGGCCCGCCGGACCGCCCCTCGTCTCGTTCGCCTGGGTTCTACGGTTCCCGGGCCACCGGGATCAGGTCACGCTCCGCGGTCCGTTCGGTCAGGCTGTACCCGAGCTGCGGCACGACCAGCGACGACCAGCCGCGCAGATCGGCGCTCGCCCGCGCCGAGCTCATCGAGATCAACGGCGGCCCGGCTCTGGCGTTCAGCGCCCCGGACCGGGTGATCGCCACCGTCACCTTCGACTTCGACGCAGACGGTCGTATCACCGCCGTCCACAACGTCGCCGACCCCGGCAAACTCCAGGCCATCGTGGACGGCGCCGCCCGCGACATCGCGACGCGGTGAGCGCGAACGGCACAGGGATCGCCGGCTTCGCTCGTGCCCGCTCTCGCGGTTGCTGCTGCCTGACGCACCCTTCCGACCCGGCTGCCGACGGCACGCCGTTGACCCCGGGGCGCGCGCGAGGGGGCTTGGGACCTGGTGAGGCCGGGTAGTGCGCGGGGGCGCCGGGCAGCCCCCGCCGGAGAGCACTCCGAGGGGGGCCGCGCGCCGGCGGGGTCAGGGAGACGGGGCGACCTGGAGGTGGACGCCCGCGGTGGCCTTGGCGGCGGTTTCCATCGCCTCCGTGGGGGTCGCGCCCAGGGCGATGGCGTAGCCGACACGGTCCTCGGAGCTGTGGAGTTCCGAGAGGCCGGAGCCGGGCACGCGCTCGAAGTCCCAGCGCAGGACGCCGTCCACGGGGGTGAAAGCGAGGCCCGTGAGGGTGCCGGCGGCCGGAGGCGTCACGAAGCTGATCGCCGCCGCCGGCGCGGCCGGGTCCGGGCGCAGCGCGGGAGGCGAGCCCAGCAGGGCCGCTATCGCACGCTCGTACTGGTCCTGGCCCGTGGCCAGTTCGACGAGTTCCGGGATGCAGTCGCCGCCGACCCTGGTGTGCGTCTCGATGACGACGGGGCCGTGCACCGGGTCCAGCCGCAGTTCGGTGTGGCTGGCGCCGTGGCTGATCTCCAGCCGGTCCAGGACGCAGCGCACCGCTTCCCGGAGCCGCTCGGCGTCGCCCTCCGGCAGCGGGGCCGGCACCACGTGGCCCGTTTCCACGAAACCGGGGCTTCCCGTGGTCTGCTTCGCCGTGATCGCCAAAACGGTGTGCCGGCCGGCCGCGCTGACCGCCTCGACGCTGAACTCGGGGCCGTCCGCGGCGCGTTCGACGATGTAGCGGACGTCGCCCGGCCGCTCGCCGGCCGTCCCGCTCGCCGGGGGCCCGGCCGTCACCGTCGCCAGCCACCGCTCCAGGTCCGCGTACGACGCGAGTGCCGTCACCCCGGCGCTGCCCGCCCCGTCGGCCGGCTTGACGACCCAGGGGGTGCCGTCGGGCTCGGCGCGTACCGCGGTGGCGACGTCGTCGGGCGTACCGGCCGCGTAAGGCCAGGCGTAGGGGGTGCCGGCGAGCAGCCGGCGCATCGCCGCCTTGTCACGGGCGCGGGCCGCCGCGGCCGGGGAGACCGAGACCAGCCCCAGCCCGGTGGCGACGCGGGCGCAGACTTCCTGGGCGAACTCGGTGAAGGAGACCACCAGGCGGGGCGGCCCCAGTTCGGCGACCAGACCGTCCACGGCGGACCTGACCGCGTCGTGGTCGGTGATCCGGCAGAAGATCACGCGCTCCGCGTGCGCGGAGACCTCGCGGGGCACCGCCACGCCCGGTGGTACCAGCACCACGGGCCGGTGGCCGTGCAGGGCGATCGCTCTCGCCCCGCCCGGGCTAGGCCCGAGCAGACACATCCACGTCATGGACACTCCCTTCGTGACCGCCGAGCGGCTTGTCGGACGTACGCCGGCCGCCCCAGGACATGGCCAGACCGGTGAGCAGGGCGAGGGCGGCGGCACCCCAGTACGGCGCGGCCGCGGGCGACAGCGCCCCGGAGGCGGAGCGGTGGACCACCAGCAGCGTGCCGAGCCAGGCACCGACCGACTCGGCGGCGCCCCACGCGACACCCGCGAGGGCGTAGGCCGCCGTGGTGGTCAAGGTCCCGCGGCGCTCGCCGACCTGGGCGTCGTACAGCGGACTCCACACCAGTTCGGACAGGGTGAACAGCACCATCGCCCCGAGGAGCAGGCCGAGTCCGGCCGAGCGGCCGAGCGCGAACAACAGGACGGCGGCGGCGAGGACCACGTTGGCCGCGAAGCACAGGATGCCGAAACCTCCGCGCGGGCGGTTCAGCACCCGGCGGCACAGCGCGGACACCGGCACCTGCAGCACCACCACCAGCACGGCGTTCAGGGTGAACACCAGGCCCAGGTCGCGGGCGCCGACCGTGTCGCCCAGGTAGGCCGGAAGGACGTCGAAGACTTGCGCGTACGCCACCCACGTACCGCACACCAGCAGCGAGAAGGCCACGAACCGGCGCTGCGGCAGCCACCGGCCCCGGCCGCCCCCGCCGGCCGGCTGCGGGCGCTCGGACGCCCGCCAGGCGCCCGGCAGCGCGGGTACCACGGTCAGTGCCACCAGGTCGAGCGCCGCCGCCGCGAGCGGCAGCCGGTCCGCATGCCACTCCAGGAGCGCGCCGCCGATGACCGGTCCCACCGCGGAACCGGCGTTGACGGCCATGTTGAGATAGCTGAACCCGCGCAGCCGCTGATCCGGCGGGAACGCGGCGATCTGGGCCTTCATCGCCGTGGTCGCCATCGCCAGGAACAGGCCGACCAGCGCGGCGAGCACCAGCCAGCAGGAGGCCGGCAGCCGCAGGCCCGACCCGAGCGCGCAGAAGGCGACGACCGCCCCCAGATAGCCGGCGCCCACCGAGGCTTTGAGCCCCAGCCGGTGGATCAGGGGCACCAGCAGCACCCCGCCGGCCCGGTTGGCCAGGATCGAGGAGCCCACCACGAGACCGGCGTCGGTCCCGGACAGGCCGCGGTCGTCCACCAGCCACAGCCCGAGGTAGGGCAGCACGGCGAAGAAGCCGGCGCAGCTCGTCGTCCGCGCCACGACCAGTGCGGTGAGCTGCCGGGCACTGAGCGGACCGCCGCCGTCGCCGGGGCCGGCCCCCGTGGCCGTCGGGGGCCGCTCCTCGCTCACCACCGCCGTGACTCCCCGAAGAAGCCGGGCAGCGGCGTCAGCCGGTCCTCGTCGAGCGCCCTGCGGTACAGCCAGTGGCCGACCGCCAGATCGAGGACGCCGAGGCCGAACGGTGAGAAGACGGCGGGCCGCTGCGGGTCCCGTGCCACCCGGCCCCGCAGCACACCGGCGAGCGTGCCGGTGACGAAGTCCCGCCGGCCGGTGAGCTGTTCGGCCAGGTGCGGCGATGTGTTGGCCTTCATGCAGTGCTCGATGTCGTCGAGGATGTTGTCGGCCCCGAGCAGGGTCTCCGGCGCGAGGTCCCGCAGCGAGATGTTCAGCACCAGCTGACCGGGGCGGAAGCGGTACTCGGCAGGTACGTACGGGGCCAGCGCGGTGGTCGCGAACAGCACCAGATCGCAGTCCAGGGCGTCCTCCAGCCCGCTCTCGCGGGCGTCGGAGGCATACCGGTCGCGCAGGTGCCCCGTCAGGGCACCGGCCGACGCCGGATCGATGTCGTGGCAGCGGACCTGGCCGAGCGGGACACCCGCCGCGTGCAGGTACTGGCAGACGGTGCGGGCGATCACACCGCCGCCCACGACGCCGACGGTCCGGGGCGGAGCGACGCTCAACGCGGTGCACGCGAGTGCCGCCGACGCCGCCGTGCGTGCCGCGCTGATCCCGGCCGCCTCCAGCAGGGCCACCGGGCGGCCGGTGCCGTAGTCGTTGAGGACCAGCACCGCCGAGGCCCGCGGCTCGCCTCTGGCGACATTGGCCGGGAAGCTGCTGATCCACTTGATGCCCGCCATGCCGACCTCGCCACCGAGATAGGCGGGCAGGGCGATGATGCGCGAGTCGGGCTTCTCGGGGAAGCGCAGGAAGTAGCTGTCCGGGTTCACGCTGTCGCCCGCGTCGTGCGCCAGATAGGCCTCGCGCACCCGCTCGATCACCTCCTTCTCGTGACCGGTCAGCAGCGCGCCGACGTCCTTGCCGCCCAGCACCGAGAACTCTGCCATCGGCGTCCCCTTCGCCCCTTCGTCCTTCGTCATGTCAGTGCCTTCGTCCTGCCGGTCGTTCCGGTCGTTCCCGGCTCCGTCACCGCCGTCGCGCCGTAGTGGCCCATCGCCCAGTCGTCGTCGTACACGGAGTCCAGGTAGCGGTCGCCCAGATCGGGCGAGATGGCGAGCACGGTGCTGCCCGGCGGGATCACGTCGCTCATGGCCCGCACCGCGGCCAGCACGGTGCCGGTGGAGCCGCCGAGCAGCAGACCGTAGGCCCGTGCCACATGACGGCACATCAGGACGGTGTCGCGCTCCTCGACGAGGACCTTGTTGAAGGACCCGTCGTCGCGGAAGATCTCCGGCCGCCGGCTCGACCCGAGACCCGGTATCCACCGCTGCCCCGGCGGCCCGCCGAAGGTCACCGACCCCACGCTGTCCACGGCCACGACCCGGGTGGCCGCCCGCACCCGCCGTACGTACTCCACGCAGCCCATCAGGGTGCCGCCGGTGCCCGCGCCGACGAACAGCCAGTCGGGCTCCCCGAACCCCTGGAAGATCTCCGCCGCGGTGCCGTCCCGGTGCGCCTCGGGGTTGGCCGGGTTCGTGTACTGGTTGAGCCACACCAGCGACGGATCCTCGGTGAGACGGCGGTGGATCAGGTCGATACGGGTCTGCAGATACCCGCCGTTGCGGTCGCGCTCGGTCACGACGGTCACCTCGGCGCCCAGCGCGCGCATGAAGCGGATGCTGCGCTCGTTGGCGTTCGGGTCGGTGACCAGCGTGAGGTGGTGGCCCTTGGCGGCGCACACCGAGGCGAGCGCGATGCCGAGGTTGCCGGACGTCGACTCGATCAGCCGGGACCCGGGCTTGAGCACGCCGTCCGCTTCGGCGTTCTCCACCATCGCCCGGGCCGTCTTGAGCTTGATCGACCCGGCCGGGTTCAGTCCCTCGATCTTCAGGTGCGTCGAGAACCCGGGTGCGAAGCCGGGCAGTTCGAGGAAGGCGTGCGCCCACGCCAGCTCGTAGGCCCACTGTGCCCTCACGGGCGGACCGCCTTTCTTACCTGCTCGGCCAGGAATTCCGGCCGGCTCGCGTTGAGGTGGTGGCCGCCGTGTCCGGCGACGCTCAGACCCAGTTCGCCGTGCGTGAAGCGCCTCCAGCGGTGGACGTGCCGTTCGTGGTCCCGGGTGAGGGGGTCGTCCGCGGCGAGCAGCACCGTGACCGGGCAGTCCAGCGCGGTGCCCGGCGGCAGGGACAGCAGCCCGGCCCAGGACCGTGCGGCGGCGGCCGAGTCCCGCCGGAAGTCCTCGGCGAGCCGGTGCCGGCCGGCGGGCGGCAGCACGTCCGCGTCCAGGCCGGTGTTCCGTACGAGCCAGTCCCAGACTTCCTCGTCGCTGCGCCGCAGTGCCTCGTCCGGGTCGTATGCCGCCGGGTCGTCGGACCGTGGCAGCGACGCGACCACGAAGACGTGCGCGGGCTCACGGCCCGCACGGCGGAGCGCGAAGGCGGCGGCCAGAGCGGGTGCCGCGCCCGCCGAGTGGCCCAGGAGCACGACCGGGCCCTCGGCACGCTCGGCGATGGCGGCGGCCGGATCATCGGCCCCCGCCCCGCCGAAGTCGGCCGCCAGCACCCGTACCGGGGCCCCCGCCCGGTGCAGCGACCTGGTGAACTCCAGGTAGCTGACGGGGGTGCCGCCCGCGAAGGGGAAGCACACGACCGTGGCCGCGGGGCCGGCGGGCCGCAGTCCGGCGGCCTCGGTCAGGTCGGTGAGCGGGCCGGTGCGGGCGACCGTGCGCGCCGGGGCCGCCGCAGGTGAATCCCCGGCGGGCCCTGCGGGCCCGGCCGGCTCGCCGAGTTCGGCCGGGGCCGGCTGGGCGAGCTCGGCCAGCGCCCGCGCGGTCGGACGGGCCAGCACGTCACGCAGCGTCACCCCGGGCAGCCGGGCCGCGAGCCGCATCGCGGCCAGGGAGTGCCCGCCGAGGTCGAAGAAGCTGTCGGTGACGCCGACGGTGTCCGCGGGCACGCCCAGTACGCCGGCGAACGCGGCCACCATCGCGGACTCGGCGCGGTTCGCGGGCGGCTCGAAGGCCACCGGGCGCCCGAGGGCCAGGGGACGGCGGCTCAGGGCGGCGCGGTCCACCTTGCCGTTCCGGGTGACCGGGAAGGCCTCCAGCCGCTCGACGACGTCCGGCAGCATGTACCGGGGCAGCGTCCGTGCCAGCGCGGCACGCAGCGCCTCCGGTTCCGGCTCGGCGGTGCCCGTGTACCAGGCGGCGAGCCGGTCCCGGCCGCCGTCGCGGCGCACCAGCGCCACGGCGTGGTCCACGCCCGGCACCCCGGCCAGCGCGCCCTCCACCTCGCTCAGCTCGATCCGGAAGCCCCGCAGCTTGGTCTGGTGGTCGCGGCGGCCCGCGCAGTCCAGCACCCCGCCGGGAAGCCAGCGCCCGATGTCGCCGGTGCGGTAGAGCAGCCCGGAGGCGGACGGGAGCGTGTCGAGCGTGTTCGGCACGAAGGCCCGGGCGGTGCGCTCGGGGTCGTTGAGGTAGCCGAGGCCCACGCCCGTGCCCGTCACGAGGATCTCGCCGTACGTGCCGAAGGGGACGTGCCGCCCGTCGGGGCCGACGATGTGGATGCCGGTGTTGGCGATGGGGCGGCCCACCGGAACGCGTTCCCCGGTCTCCGGGCCGGTCAGCACATGGTGCGTGACGTCGTCGGAGGTCTCCGTCGGCCCGTAGGCATTGACCAGGGGCACCTCGTAGCGGGCGAACCAGCGGCGGGTCAGCGCGGGCGGGAAGGCCTCGCCCGTGACCAGGTTCCAGCGCAGGGCGGCCAGCGCGCGCGGGCGTTCGTCGAGTTCGGCGAGCAGCGCGTCCAGGAACGACGGCACCACCTCCAGTACGGTGACGGCCTCGTCCTCCAGTACCCGGGCGAATCCGGGCAGGTCGGTGACGAGTTCCGCGTCGAAGATGACGGTACGGCCGCCCACCAGCCAGGCCGACAGCAGCTGCCACACGGAGATGTCGAAGCACTGGGTGGCCACCTGCGCCACCACGTCGTCCGCCGTCAGCCCCAGGTCGTCGATCTTGGCGAGCAGGTGGTTGAGCATGCCCTCGTGGTGGATCAGCGCGCCCTTCGGCTCACCGGTCGAACCGGACGTGAAGATCAGGTAGGCCGGGTCGGCGGGGCCGGGCCGGGTATCGGGTGCGGGACGCGGGGCCGGCTCGGAGACCAGCTCCTCGTAGCAGAGGATCACCGGCGCGTCCTCGCCGTCCGGGGCCGGCCGGGATGCCAGGGTGTCCCGGTGCCCGGCGGTGGTCAGCACATGGCGGCAGGCGGACCGGGCGAGCATGGCGTGCCGCCGCGCGGCCGGGTCGGCGGGGTCCTGCGGCAGGTACACCGCGCCGAGCCGCAGCAGGGCGAGGACGCTCACCGCCCATGGAATCCCGCGGTCCATCGCGGCGGCGACCACGTCACCCGCCCGCACCCCGGCCGCGTACAGCCGGGCGGCCAGGTGCGCGGAACGGGCGTCCAGTTCGCGGTAGGTGAGGGCGCTCGCCCCGTGCCGTACGGCGATGGCGCGGGGCCGGGCCGCGGCCTGCGCGGCGAACAGTCCGGGCACGCCGGCCTCCGGCAGCGCCCGCGCGGGTCCGGCGAGCCCCGCTGTGAGCAACTCCCGTTCGTCGTCGCCCAGCAGGGTCACCGCACGGTGTCCGGCGCCGGGGTCCGTGACGAGCAGCTCCAGAGCGCGCCGGTAGTAGCCGGCGATCCGCTCGATCTGCTCGGCCGGGAAGGCGTCGCGGTGGTAGTGCAGCGACAGCGCGACCTCGCCGGTGAAGGCGTCCTGCCAGAACTCGGCGCGGAAGGGGAACTCGGTCTCGCTGGCGACCCGGGTGCGTTCCAGCCGCAGTCCGTGCGCGCGGCGCAGCTCGTCGAGCACATGGAAGTGCGTGAAGTTGAAGACCGCCTCGAACAGCGGCTCCTGGGACTGCCGCACCCGCTTCATCTCGCCCATGGGGTAGCGCCGGTGCGGCAGCAGCGCCGTCTCCGTGCGGTACACCTCCCGCACCAGATCGGACCAGCTGCCGTCGGCGACCCGGACCCGGAAGGGGACCGTGTTGAGGAACAGGCCCGTGATCCGGTCCCCGTCGACGGCCTCGGGCCGGCCACTGTGCTCATAGCCGGTCAGCACGTCGTCGGAGCCGGTGACGAAGGCGAGCACGGCCACGTGCGCGGCCATCAGCACCGACTTCACCGGCACGTTCAGCCGCTCGGCGACGCGCTCCACCGCGGCCGGGACGCCGTCGCCCAGCGGAACGTCGTGCATGGTCACGCCGGATGCGTCCGCGGGATCGAAGGGGTAGCGGGGCAGGCGGGTGCCCTCGTGGCCGTCGAGGACGCCCTGCCAGAAGTCGCGGCTGCCGGCTGACGCCACCGCGGCGCGTTCGAGGCGCACGAAGTCCTGGTAGCCGGTGCCGAGCGGGGCGAACTCGGGGGTCCGGCCCGCGCGCAGCGACAGATAGGCGGCGAACAGGTCGTGGTGGACGACGCTGACGCTCCATCCGTCCAGCGCGGCCGCGTGGTAGCTGAGGCTGTACTGGTAGCCGCGCTCGCCCAGCAGGTGCAGCCGGATCCGGACCAGGCCGCCCTCGGCGGGGCGGAAGCCGCGGGCCAGTTCACGGTCGTAGAAGCGGGCCAGCTCGCTTTCCTGCGCGTCCTCGTCCAGCCGCGACAGGTCCGTGATCTCGACGGGGTCCGCCGCGCGGGCGTGGACGATCTGCAGCGGCTCGCTGAACCCGGACACGTGCAGCGACGTCCGCAGCATCGGGTGACGGGCGGCCACCGCGTCGGCCGCGGCCCGGAAGGCTTCCGCATCGAGGGGTTCGCCGATGCGGAAGCTGACGATGTCGTGGTAGAGCCCGGGCCGGGCACCGGTCAGCTCCACCTCGTACAGCAGTCCGGCCTGCAGCGCGGACAGAGGGTACGCGTCCTCGGCGTCCGGCGGCAGCCGGCGTGCGTCGTCCGGGGCGAGCGGACGCGCCGGTCTGGCCGGCTCGCTGTCCGGACCGCCCTGGCGTACGCGGGGTTCGAGGCCGGCGAGCGTGGGATGGGCGAACAGGTCCTGGAAGGAGAAGTCGAGCCCGCTCTGCCGTGCCTCGGCCAGCACCCGCACGATCTTGATCGAGTCGCCGCCGAGGGCGAAGAAGTTGTCGTCCAGGCCGACGCCGTCCACACCCAGCACGCGCCCCCAGATCTCCGCGAGGCGGACCGCGACCGGGCTCGAAGGGGCCCGCCCCGCGGTGCCGGTGCCGGTGCCGGTGCCGCGCTGGGGCGGCGGCAGGGCCCGCACGTCCCGCTTGCCGTTGTGCGTGGTGGGGATCGCGGGCACGGTGACGACGAACCCCGGGACCATGTACGAGGGCAGTTCGGCCGCCAGCCGGTCGCGCAGCGCCGCCTCGTCGTAGCCCTCGTCCGGCACCACGTACGCGCACAGGACACGGTCTCCGCCGCCGTCGTCGAGCGCGAGGACCGCGCACGCGGTGACACCGGGGGCGGTCTCGGCGACGTGTTCGATCTCCGCCGTCTCGATCCGGTAGCCGCGGATCTTCACCTGGGTGTCGATCCGGCCCAGGTACTCCAGCGTCCCGTCCGGCAGCCAGCGGGCCAGGTCGCCGGTCCGGTAGCCGCGCCCGCCCGGCAGTTCCGGGTCGTCGACGAACCGTTCGGCGGTCAGCTCCGGCGCGTTCAGGTACCCGCGGGCGAGCCCCGCCCCGCCGATGCACAGCTCGCCCGGCGTTCCTATCGGGGCGGTGGTGCCGGCGCGGGTGACCACCCGCAGGGCGAGGTTGTCGATGGGGCGGCCCAGCGGGACCGGGCGTCGCGGGTCGAGGTCCGCGCACGGGAAGTGGGTGACGTCGACGGCCGCCTCGGTCGGGCCGTACAGGTTGACGAGTTCGGTGCCCAGGGGCCCGGTCAGCAGGTCCGCGAAGCGGACGGCGTGCGCCGTGCCCAGGGCCTCCCCGCTGGCGAAGACCCGGCGCAGCGACGCCAGGGCGGTGGCGTCCCGTTCCACGTACTGCAGGAAGACCTGTAGCATCGACGGCACGAAGTGCATCGTGGTGACCCGGTGTTCGGCGATCCGGGAGACCAGGGCCGCGGGGTCCTTCTCGGCACCGGAGGGAAGGGTGCACACGGACGCCCCGGCGAGCGTCCACCAGAAGATCTCCCACACGGAGACGTCGAAGGTGAACGGCGTCTTGTGCAGGATGACGTCGCCGTCGGACAGCGGATACGCGCGCTGCATCCACACCAGCCGGTTGACGACGGCCCGGTGCTCCAGCATGACCCCCTTGGGGCGGCCGGTGGAGCCCGATGTGTAGATGACGTAGCACAGGTCGTCGGGGCCGGAGCCGCCCTCGGGCGCGGGCGCGTCACCGTCGAGGACACCTGGTTCGGTCACGTCGACGAACACCCCGGTGTCCGGGAGGGCCCGCCGTGCCGCGGCGTCACCGATCACGACACGGGCCCCGCTGTGCTCCAGCATGTACGTGACGCGATTCGCGGGCAGTGTCGGGTCGACCGGCAGGTAGGCGCCGCCTGCCTTCAGTACCGCGTAGACCGCGGTGAGGGAGAGCGGCGAGCGCGGCAGGCAGACGCCGACGATCGTGCCCGGCCCGACGCCGGCGGCGCGCAGCCGGTGCGCGAGCTGGTTGGCGCGCCGGTTCAGCTCCGCGTAGGTGGTGGCGTCGTCGCGTATCGCGATCAGCTGCGGGGTCTGCGCCGCGCGCTGTTCCAGGAAGTGGTGCAGCGGGACATCGGCGGGGAAGGCGACGGCGGTGGCGTTGAAACCGGCGAGTGCGGCGCGCTCGCCGGGGTCGGCGTCGAGGAGGTCGCCCAGGGGGGCGTCCGGCTCGCGGGTGGCCGCGTCGAGCAGCCGGGCGCAGGTGCGGGCCAGCCGCTCCGCGGTGTCCGTGGTGAACAGGTCCGCGCGGTGGTGCAGCGCCAGCCGCGGTTCCCCGTCGCTCAGCCGGACATCGACCTGGATCACGCATCCGGCGTCCGCCGCCCGGGCCGGCGACAGCTCGCCGTCGACACCGGCCGCCAGATCGGTCGGGAAGCGGCCCTCGGTGCGCAGCAGGTGATCCACCGGCACATCCAGGTGTGCGGTCGCCTCCTGGTAGGCGGCCCGGGCGGCGGCGAGCAGACCGCGCGGCGTGCTCTGACGGGTCACGGTCAGGCCGAGCGGGAAGGGGATGTCGTGCTCGGTGCCGGCGCGGCAGTAGCCGGTCACCACCTGTACCCGCTCGGTGTCGGTGGCGCGCGCGCCGAGCACCGCGACGACGGCCGCGGTCAGTACCCGGGCCAGCGCGGGCCGGCCCCTGGTGAGGGTCCGGCAGCGCTCGGCGCACCCGTCCGGCAGCGGCACCACGACCTGGTCGTGGGCGCTTTCACCGGCGCGCTCCGCGAAGTCGCGCGGCAGGAAGGTGGGCTGCTCCCACTCGGCGAGGCGGGAGCGCCAGTATGCGGCCTGCTGCGGAAAGGACTGGACGGCTCTGCTGAGCTGGAGCGCGGTGCTCATGGTGCCCTTCGTGTGCATCTCGGCGGTCCTCACAGGTCGAAGTCCGGGATCTCGGCGGCCGGTGTCGCGACTCCCGCCCGGAGCACCGGGGCCGTGGGGTCGGCCAGCAACTCGGCGACGGCCTCCAGGTACGCGTCGAGCAGACAGCGGACGGACGCGCTGTCGTAGAGATCGGTGGCGTACTCCAGGTCGAGCCGCAGCTCGTCGGGGCGCAGATACGCCTGGAGGTTGAGATCGAAACGGGTGGTGCCCGGGTTGACCAGTTCCGTACGGGCGGTGAGCCCGGCCCGGCGCACCCTGTGGAAGTCGATGTCCTGGAGCGCGAACAGCACGTCGAACAGCGGGTTGCGGCCCGGCTCCGGTACCGCACCGAGCCGCCGCGCCAGCCGGGGGAACGGCGGCCCCTGGTGTGTCAGCGCCTCGCGGGCCAGCCGGTCCGCCTGCACCACCAGGTCCCCCAGCGTCGCGGCGTCGTCGTCCAGCCGCACGCGCAGGCAGGCCGTGTTCACGAACATGCCGACGACGTCGTGGAGATGGGGGTGGGTGCGCCCGCTGGTGGGCGTGCCGACGGTGAAGTCGCGGCGTCCGGAGAACCGTGCCAGCGTGGCGGCCCAGGCGGCGAACAGCACCGCGAACACCGTCGTGCGGTGCCGCCGCGCCGCCGCGCGCACTTCGGCGCGGCCTTCGGCGTCCAGCGTGGTGCCGATCACCGCTCCGCGGGTGGCCCGCTGCGGTCCGCGCGGACGGTCCGAGGGAAGGAGCGGACCGGCCGGCACGCCCGCCAACTGCCGCAGCCAGTACGCCTCGTCCACCGCGTCGTCCCCCCGGGCGGCCCGGTCGTGCGCCCACTGGGCCGCCGCGCGGTAGTCCGTGGGCCGCTCGGGCAGTGGCTCGCCCGCGTACGCGGCGAGCAGATCCTCGATCAGCACCCGCAGCGAGACACCGTCGAAGACCACGTGGTGGGTGTCGAGGTGGAGGTCGTGCCGGTCCGGTTCACCGGTGCCGGCCAGCAGGGCGCGCAGCAGGGGAGCGCCGTCGGGGCGATAGGGCCGGAAGGGGCGTACGAATCCGGCGAGGATCCGTTCGTCGGGTACGGGCAGGAACGTGAACTCGGGTGCGGCGGGCGGGGCGGGCTCCTGGTGTACGCCGTCGGCGTCGACGGTGAACTGCAGCCGCAGCGCCTCGTGACGGGCCACCACCGTGGTGAGGGCGGCCCGGAGCCGTTCGGGGTCCAGCCGCCCGGTCAGCTCCAGCCGTACGGGGATGTTGTACGCCAGTGACTCGGGGTCGGCCTGCCAGATCGTGAACAGGCCCTGCTGTTGCGGGTGGAGGGGGACCGCTCCCGGTGCCGGACGGGGAAGGTCCGGCACCGGGGCGGAGCCTCGGGTGGCGATCGTGCGGGCCATCCCGGCGAGAGTGGGCGTCGCGAACGCCTCGGCGTAGCCCGGCGCGGCGCCGTCCCGGCCGAGCCGGCCCAGGAGGACGCCCAGGCGCAGCGAGTTGCCGCCGAGTTCGAAGAAGTCGGAGTCGGGGCCGATGGCCGCGGGGTCGATGTCGAGCACATCGGCCCACCGTTCGGCCAACGCGGCCTCCGCCGCGGTGAGTTCGCGTCCGGTGTGCCCGGCGGTGGTCGTGGGACCGGGCACGGCCGGGGGCAGCGACCGGTGGTCGACCTTGCCGCTCGGCGTCAGCGGCAGCCGGTCCAGCAGCACGAACCGGTCCGGGCACAGGTAGTCCGGCAGCCGTTCGCGCAGCGCGCGCCGGATCACCGGAGCTCCGGCGTCGGGCGCCACCACGTAGGCGGTGAGGAAGCGTTCCCCGCCCGGCTCGCCGACGACCCTGGTGTGCGCGTCCACCACGCCCGGCAGCGCCAGCAGTGCCGCATTGACCTCGGCGAGTTCCACCAGATGGCCGCGGATCTTCACCTGGTCGTCCTGGCGGCCGTGGAAGTGCAGCAGGCCGTCCTCGTCGGCGTGCACCAGGTCGCCGGTCCGGTAGTGGCGTACTCCGTCCAGCGTGACGAACTTCCGCGCGGTCAGCTCCGGGTCGGCCAGGTAGCCGCGCGCCAGTCCGGCGCCGCCGGTATACAGCTCACCGACGGTTCCGGCGGGCACCGGGCGGCCCGCCTCGTCGCAGACCCGCACGGTGGTGCCGGGGATGGGCCGGCCGATCGGCAGCGGGCCGGCGGGGTGCTCGCGGACGGGGAACGTGGTGGTGAAGGTGGTGTTCTCCGTCGGCCCGTAGCCGTTGACGACGGTGAGCGAGGGGCAGGCCTCGCGGACCCGCCGCACATGCTCGGGGGAGACCACGTCGCCGCCGGTCAGCAGCGTGGTGAGGGAGGCGAAGGCCGCCGGGTCCTCCTGGGCCATGCGGTGGAACAGCGGGGCGGTGATCCAGGCCAGGGTCACGCCCTGGTCCCGGACCGCCTGCGCGAAGCGCCACGGCACGACGGCCGTCTCCTGGTCGACCACGTGCAGCGAGGCACCGTTGAGCAGCGCGCCCCAGATCTCGAACGTCGCCGCGTCGAAGGCGAGCGACGCGGCCTGGAGCATGCGCTGCCCGGGTGAGAGGTCGACGTAGTCGGTGTCCTTGACCAGGCGCAGCACCCCGCGGTGTTCGACCATCACGCCCTTGGGGCGTCCGGTGCTGCCGGACGTGAACATCACATAGGCCAGGGGGGAGGGCCCGGCAGGACGCCGTTCCCGGCTCGGCGGCGGCACCTCGTCCGGCGCGCCGCCGAGCCGCAGCAGTTCCCCGAGCCCGTACGTCCGCGCGGGCTGCGGCGCCGTGAACCGTTCGCGCACCGGCTCCGGGCACACCACCAGCCGTAGCCCGGCCGCCTCGGTGATCTGGCGGATGCGGTGCTCGGGATACGCCGGATCGATCGGCACGTAGGCGCCGCCCGCGAGGACGACGGCGAGCAGGGTCACGATCGAGTCGGCCGAGCGGTCGAAGGCCAGGCCGACGAGGGTCTCGCGGGCCACGCCGAGCCGCCGGAGCCCGGCGGCGGCGCTCGCAGCCCGCTCGTACAGCTGCCGGTAGGTCAGGGTGACGGGGCCCGCGACCAGGGCCGTGCCCGACGGGCGGGCCCGGACCTGATCGAGGAAGCGGTCCTCGATCAGCCCGTCCCAGGACGGAGGGTGCCTCATAGGTGTGCTCCAGGTGCGGCCGGACGGCCGGGTGGTCGGCGGTCGGGAGGGATGCGGGGTGACGGTCGCGGGCTGCGGGGCTGCGGGGCTGCGGGGCTGCGGTTCGGAGGGAGGCGGGCCGGTGACGCGGACGGGCTCGGAGGTCCCGGAGCCTCGGAGGTCCCGGATGTCCCTCGCAGGTCTCGGAGCCCTCGGGTCTCAGAGGTCCAGGACCAGGCGGGGCCCGCGGGAGCGGGAGACACAGATGAGCATCAGGTCCCCGGCCGCCCGCTCCTCCTCGGTGAGGAGGCTGTCGCGGTGTTCCGGCGTGCCCTCCAGCACGACGGTCTCGCAGGTGCCGCAGGTGCCCTCCTCGCAGGAGGCCAGCACGGCCACGCCCGCGTCCCGGACCGCCCTGAGCACCGAGGTCCCGGCGGGCACGGGGACCGTCTTGCCGCTGCGTTTGAGTACGGCCTCGAAGCCGGTGTCCGCGCACTCGGGGGCGGCGGCGGGAGCCGTGGGCGTGAACCGCTCGGTGTGCAGCGTCACCCGCGGCAGCGCGTCGCAGCGTTCCCGTACGGCCTGCAGCAGCGGCTCGGGACCGCAGCAGTACACCCGCGCGCCCGCCGGTGCGCCGGACAGCCACCCTTCGAGGTCCGGCAGTCCGCGCTCGTCCTGCGGGACGACCGTGACCCGGTCCCCGTAGACCGCGAGTTCGGGGAGGAACGCCATGGACGACCTGGACCGGCCGCCGTAGAGGAGCCGCCACCGGGTGCCCCTCCGCTCGGCCTCGGCGAGCATGGGCAGCAGCGGGGTGATACCGATGCCGCCGGCGATGAACAGCAGGTCGTCGGCGGGGAGCAGCGGAAAGCGGTTACGGGGGCCGGCGGCGCGCAGCCGCGTGCCCGCCGCGACCGTGTCGTGCAGCTCCGCCGACCCGCCGCGCCCGTCCGGTTCGCGCAGGACCGCGATGCGCCAGGTGCCGGGCCGGTCATCGGGGGTGCACAGGGAGTACTGGCGTACGAGCCCCGACGGCAGCAGAAGGTCGATATGGGCTCCGGGCTCGGCGCCGGGCAGCGCACCGCCGTCGGGGGCCACGAGCTCCAGGCCCAGTACGCCCGCCGCGAGTCCGGTCCGCTCACGGACCAGGACCTCGAACGTGTCGCCGGCCATGTCTTCCCCCCTTCGGGGCTCGTCGCGGACCGTTACCGGGTGATCTTGCGGAGCATCTCGCGCGCGGCCAGACCGCCCGCGTCGATCGCGACGCTCAGCTCCTGCGTCCCCGGCGGCTCGCTGGCCACGACCTTCTCCAGGACGGTCAGGGCGTCCAGGTCCTGCTGGACGACTTCCTGATTCATCGTCAGCAGACTCTGGCCGACGGAGTCGTCGTCCAGGGCGAAGTCGCGGACCACCGCCCAGAAGTCCCACGTCGTGTTCTCCGTCTCCGGCGTGAGACCGTGCAGGATCTTGACGTGGGCGCCGCCTTCGTCTCCGTTCGGGCCGACCGGCGTGCCGTGCGGGGCGACCCGGACGTTGTTCACCCAGAATGCGGGCGGCTGGAACTCCACGTCCTGCCAGCGGTCGATCGGCGTGGTGAAGCCCGTGGTCTTCTCGTAGAAGGGCGGGCATTCCACGGCTTCCATGTGGCGCGAGAACGTGACCCGGTTCCGCTCGTCGTCGACGTGGGTGGTGAACGGTGTCCGGGCGATCTCCGGCGTGCCGATCAGACCCGCGTGCAGATACGTCTCGTGGGACAGGTCCATGAGGTTGTCCATCAGCAGGCTGTACCGGAACGGCGAGTACGCCATGTCCTCGACCGACGCCCACTCGGGGTCGTCCAGCCAGTGGGCGTCCGGCACCAGGTCCGGGTCGGCCTTGTCCTGGTCGCCGATCCAGATCCAGATCCACTTGTCCCGCTCGACCAGCTGGTAGCGCGGCACCCGGGCGGTGCGCGGCACCCGGTCCTGGCCGGGCACGAAGGTGCAGGTCCCGGAGCAGTCGAAGACGAAGCCGTGGTAGCCGCACTCGATGGAGTCGTCCTGGAGCTGCCCGAGCGACAGCGGGTAGCGGCGGTGCACACAGCGGTCCGCCAGGGCCACGGGCCGCCCGTCGCGGGTCCGGTAGAACACCACGGGCTCACCGCAGATCGTCCGGCTGAGGAGCTTTCTGCTCACCTCCTTGCTCCAGGCGGCGACATACCAATAGTTCTGCGGGAACGCGCTCATTGAACTCTCCTGGATTTCCGTGGGCGTCGCGCGCAAGTCGCTCTTCATCCGGTGACCGAAAAGGGTCCGTCAGGTGCGGGAGTGGACAGACCGCTGAGAGTTCCCCGTCGCGGCGGAAGGAGGACGGCCGACCGGTGCGGAGCAATTCGACAGGAGTCAACGATACGTACGCCGAGTTCCGTGTCAATCGCGGGCCGGAGAGCAACTCGTCGGTTACGACCGGCACTTGACAATCGGAATCCGCTGCGACTTCCCTGAGAGGCGTCCCGTTGATAGCCGGCCGTCTGCCGCAGTTCCGGGACGTCCCCTTCGTCCACCCGTCGCCACGGCACGGCCGGAACGCACGGCGTAGTGCGTTCCGGCATGAGAGGAATCGCCATGGAAGTGGTTCACCATTCCCTCGGAAAGAGCCTGCGGCTGAGCCGTCTCGTCAACCCGGTCTCCGGCCGGACGTTCGTGGTACCCCTCGACCACTCCGTCGCCGACGGCCCGGTCGCCTCCGCCGCGGCCTTCCGTGACATCGCCTTCGCGGTGGCCCGCAACGGTGGCGACGCCCTGCTGGTCCACAAGGGCCGCATCCGGTTCCTGCCGAGCGAGGTGCTGCGCGGCACGGCACTGGTGGTCCATCTGAACGGCATCACGCGGCACGCCCCCGACGCCGACGCCAAGGTCCGCCTCGCCGAGGTCGAGGAGGCACTCGAACTGGGGGCCGATGCCGTCAGCATCCACATCAACATGGGCTCCGGCACGGAGGGGAAGCAGCTGGGCGACCTGGCCCGGGCCGCCGAGGGCTGCTCCCGCTGGGGGCTGCCGCTGATCGCCATGGTCTATCCGCGCGGACCCCGGATCACCGACCCCACCGACCCCGAGCTGGTGGCGCACGCCGCGAACCTCGCCGCCGACCTCGGCGCCGACATCGCCAAGGTTCCCTACACCGGCTCACCGGCCACGATGGCCGAGGTCGTGCGCAGCTGCCCGATCGGCATCATCACCGCCGGCGGCGCCCCGGTCGGCGACCGGCAGCTGGCCCGCACCGTCGGCGAGGTCGTCGCCTCCGGCGCGCTCGGCGTGGCCATGGGCCGCAACGTGTGGGCGTCCCCGGATGTCGCGGCCACCGTGCGCCGGATCGCCGATGCCCTGCATGTGCCCGCCATCGGCCGCGTCGGCGCCGGCACCCCCGACCCTGGCCCCTCCTACGCCGCGGAAGTGCTCTCGGCCTCCGCTGCCGCATCCGCCCAGATCTGACCGAAGACACCGAGGAGTTCGCAGTGAAGCTCGCCTGGATCGACGTCCGCGGTCTGAAGGACCTCACCGCCCCCGTGATCGAGGAGGCCGTACACGTCGGCGTCGACGGGTTCGTCTCCGACGACCCGGAACTGCTGGCCACGATCCCGCCCTCCAAGCGCAAAGTCGGCCTGATCCTCCCGGAGACCCCCAAGCCGGCGGCCGAGAAGCTGGCGCAGACCGCCGACCTGCTGATCGTCGACCACACCCTGAGCGGGCAGTACGAGCCCACCTCGCCCGGCGCGGAGAAGGGCGTCTTCGTCACCGTCACCGGCGAGGAGTCGCTGGACGTGGCCTGCACCGTGGCGTCCACGGCCGCGTGGACGGTGGTGGAGTTCCAGCAGGACCCCAGCAAGATCCCGCTGGAGATCCTGCTCGGCGCCACCGACAAGGCCGAGGGCAAGCTGATCACGGTGGTCACGGACCTGGAGGACGCCGAGATCACCCTCACCGTGCTGGAGCGCGGTCCCGAGGGCGTCCTGCTGAGGCCCGCCGCGGTGGGCGAGGCGACCACCCTCACCCAGGTCTGCCAGGAGGGAACCGAGCAGCTGAAGCTGGAGGAGCTGACGGTGACCCGGCTCGCCCACGTCGGCCTGGGCGACCGGGTGTGCGTCGACACCTGCACCCACTTCAGGCAGAACGAGGGCATCCTGGTCGGCTCGCACGCCACCGGCATGATCCTGGTGAGCAGCGAGACCCACCCGCTGCCGTACATGCCCACCCGCCCGTTCCGGGTGAACGCCGCCGCGCTGCACTCCTACAGCCTCACGCCGAACAACCGCACCCGCTACCTGGCCGAACTGCGTTCCGGTTCCGAGCTGCTGGCCGTGGACACCGACGGCAGGACGCGGCGGGTCGTGGTCGGCCGGATCAAGATGGAGAGCCGCCCGATGCTGCTGATCGAGGCGGAGTCGCCCTCCGGCGGCAAGGTGAACGTGATCGCCCAGGACGACTGGCACGTGCGGGTACTCGGCCCCGGCGGCAGCGTCCACAACATCACCGAACTCAAGCCCGGCGACGTCATCCTCGGCTACGCGCTCACCGACCAGCGCCATGTCGGCTACCCCATCCGGGAGTTCCTGCACGAGCAGTGAGCCAAGGCAGCCCCGCCCCGGCCCCCATGACCGCGACCCGGTCGTGGGGGCCGGGCCGTTGCGGCCGCGAGCGGCCTGGCGTGTTCACTCCTGAAAGGGCCGGGCGCGTTCTTCGCCGCGCGAGCACCCGCGTGGCCTGGCCTCCCAGTCCGGCCTTCAGGGAACGCGCGGGCGGCCGGCCGGTTCCGTCCCGCCGGCGGGACACGGACACCCGCCGCCCGTCCCGCCGGCGGGACACCAATCGGGCAACGCCCTCGAACGCGCACGCCCGTCCCGGCACGTACTGACTGCTCTTTTGAATCGAGGGGAAATTGAGCGGCTCTCGAGTCGTCTTCTGTCATCCCTGCCGGTCCTTCTGGATTCCGGTCCCGGGCGGAGAATTCGGTTTCGCGTCTCCGACGATACGCCCCGGGCTCATTTCCTCTTTTCCTCAAGCGTTTTCCGCATGTCACACAACCGCGCCTGCTTCCGCGCAGGGAGCCCGCCATGCCCGTCGCCTCGCCCGAATTTCAGAAGCGCGAGCCGCCCGTACACGGGAGCCGATTACCGACAACGCCCGCATGGTGGCCCGTCGGTATGGCGCGCTGCACGACCCGGCGCGGAACGAGGGCCTGGTCGTACCGGCCGGCACCGATGACCGCCTGGGCCGTCGGCTCCCGCGATGCCGAACTCGTCGCCCGCCGCGCCGGCACGCTGCGGACAGGCACCCGCGGCATGCGGAGTTCCGGCCTGCTGGAGGCGGTCGCCGGCAACGGCAAGCCGGTGCTGCCCGAGCGGGGCATGAGCGCCACCGTCGAGGAATGGCTGCCGGCAGCCGGGTACATCGCGGACGAGCCCTCCGCCCGCACCGGGTCGCCCTCCGCCTCGGCGGCGTGGTGCGCGACGGGGGAGGGCGCATCCGGAGCACCCGGTGCGTGCTCCGGGCCCCGGCCGGAGGCGGGGGGAGTGCCGGGCGTCGCGACGGGGCGGACGTTGCCTGCCGCGGCACCAGGAGGCCGCGAGCAGTCGTCCGTTCCGCTCGTGCGCCGACCTCGGCAGGCGGCTGACGAGTTCGGCGATCGGGACCGAGCGCAGAGAGACCTGCCAGGCGCTGTGCGCCTCCCGCGTGACGGAGTTCACCGGGCATGGGCGCAGGCGCTCCTCGGGGGTCGAGGCCCCGGTGCCGCGCCGCCGGATCTCCTGGCGCAGGAACGGCGGCGCGGTCCCCTCGATCGCTTCGACGATGTCCAGCACGGTGATGTGCTCGGCGGGCGGGGCCGGCGGGTCACGGCGCGTCAGCCCGCCCTCCGGGGCCTGCGCCGGCAGCATCGCGCGGTGCAGGCCCCACTCCACGCCCTGTGACAGCTTCATGGAGACAGCCTCGACACAGAATCCTGGACATCCGCCCTCTCTAAATACCGGCATGCGCCTCGCGCATACGGCTCAGGATGTCCCGCAGGATGGCCGGCGACGTACCGAAGTTGAGCCGGACGAAGCCCTCGCCGCCGGGCCCGAAGGCGCGGCCGTCGTTCAGCAGGACGCGGGCCTTCTCCAGGAAGAACGTATAGGGATCGGTGCCGAGGCCGAGCGCGCGGCAGTCCAGCCACGCGAGGAAGCTCGCCTCCGGGACCCGGTAGCCGATGCCGTCCGGCACCTCCTCGCGCACCAGCGCGGCGTTGCGTGCCAGGACCGGCCGCAGCCGCGACAGCCAGGAGTCACCGTCCCGCCAGGCCGCGAGGGTGGCGGCCACGCCGAACGTGTTGGGCTCGCCGTACAGATGCGTCGGGCGCGACAGGGCCGCGCGCACCTCGGCCGCACCGACGTGGGCGACGGCGCAGCGCACCCCCGGAACGTTGAACGCCTTGGTCGCGGACGTCAGGGTCACCGTCCGTGCGGCCACCTCCGGCGACAGGGAGGCGAAGGGGATGTGCCGGTGCGGATCGTGCACGAGATCGGAGTGGATCTCGTCGGAGACGACCAGCAGGTCATGACGCAGGGCCAGTTCGGCGAGCGTCTCCAGCTCCTCGCGGCGCAGCACCCGCCCCGTCGGGTTGTGCGGGTTGACCAGCAGCAGCACCCGGCAGCCGCCGTCCGCCAGTTCACGGTCGAGCCGCTCGGAGTCGAAGACCCAGCCCTCGTTGTGCAGGGTGTACGGGACGGGGTGGACGCGCCGTTCCATGCTCGTCACCGTCTCCAGGAAGGGCGGATACGTCGGCGTGTGCACGGCGACACCGTCACCGGGGCCGGTGGCGACCCGCAGGACGGCCTGGAGGCCCTGGTTGATGTCGGTGAACTCCCGTACGTGACCGGGGTCGAGCACCCAGCCGTAGCGCTCCCGCATCCGTTCGGCGAACGCCGTCCGCAGCGGGATCTGCGTGGGCCGCCCGTCCCACGAGGGGTATCCCAGATCCTCGTCCACGCACCGCAGCAGGGCCTCCCGCACGGCGGGGGCCGGCGGGAAGTCCATCTCGGCGATCCACGCCGGAAGCACGTCCGGCTCGGCCCGGCTCCACTTCACTCCCGGGCGACGGGTCAGCGCGTGGACGTCGAGGTCGTCGAACATGGCCTGGTCTTCTCCTGTCATCGGTGGCTCTCCGCTCCTGTCATCGGTGGTTCTCCAGCCGTTCCGGCCGGCTTGCCGCCTCTTCCCGCTGTCCGGCGGGCGACCCGCCGTGGTCCTCCGGTCCGGCGGACCCGCGCCGGAGCCGGTCGTGGAGGGCGGCGGCGAAGCCGTCCGGATGGTCATGGTGGACGACGTGTCCGCTGTCCGTCACGACGCCCACCTCATGGCCGAGCGGGCGCAGTTCGTCCGCGACAGGTCCGGGCACCGTCTCGCCGGGACCGGCGGGCGCACCGGCGACGGCACGGCGGGCGGCGGCTGTTTCCGGCGCGGCATGCCGTGGACGGCCCGCAGGGTTGTGGTGTCCCACCGCGCCAGTGCCCGAGGCCGGCCGCGCCGGACCCGGTCGGCCAGCGGGGATTCCCTGTGTCCTGGCTCGCCACGGGAGGCGAGCCGCCACCGGGGCGGCCGGCACGCGCGGCCGGCTCTCGCCCTCGGCACCCTGGCGGTCGCCTGCGTCGCCGGCTCTCGCCCTCGGCACCGTGGCGGTCGCCTTCGTCGTCGGCTCTCGCCCTCGGCGCCGTGGCGGTCGCCTTCGTCGCCGGCGGTGCGGCCGAACTGCTCAGCCGGCGTGTGATGTCAGCCCTTCCCACGGTGCCCGCCGCCGTCGCGCTGTTCGTGGCGGCCCTGTCGTCGGCACCTCGGCCGGCTCCCGGCTCGGGCACTACCAGGGGCCGTCTGCCTGCGCCGCCGCCGCGGTGCCCCTCACGGCGCTTGCCGCACTGTCGCGGACCCGGTACACCCCTACCGGCTCCTGACGGGAAAGGGCCGCACCTCGGGCTCCAGGGCGCCGTCTGCTCCCCCCGGGACGGCGTCCCGGTCACGCCGGGCCAGCAGCCAGTACAGCAGTGCCGGCAGCACCAGGCCCACGATCCACGAGATGTCCGCCCCGCCCAGCCGGGAGACGAGCGGCCCGGTGTACAGCTCGCTGGACAGGAAGGGGAGCTGGACGAGGATGCCGGCCGCGTACGTCGTCAGTGCCCGCATGTTCCAGGCGCCGTAGCGGCCGTGCGGGTCGGCCAGCGCCGCGATGTCGTACCGCTCCTTGGACAGCAGGTAGAAGTCGACCAGGTTGATCGCGCTCCACGGCGTGAAGAAGATCAGCAGGAACAGCAGGAACGTCGAGAACGACTCCAGGAAATGTCCCCGGCCGAGCAGCGCCAGTGCCGTGCCGGTCAGCATGATGCCGCCGACGTACAGGCTTCTGGCGCGCGGACCGACCGGGCCGAGCGGGCGGAATCCGCTGATGCCGGTGATCAGGGACATGAATCCGCCGTAGGTGTTCAGCACATTGACCGTCAGCTTGCCGAAGGCGACGGCGAAATACAGCAGCCAGGTCAGGACGGCCGCCGAGCCGCCCATGCCGATGACGCGCCCGACCTCGTCGCCCTCCCGGCCGCCGTGCCACGCCGCCGCCAGCGCACCGAAGCCCATCGACCACTGCGCGCCGAGCACGCTGCCGCCCATCGTCGCCCAGAACACCGAGCGCGGCGGGGTCTCGCGCGGCAGATAGCGGGAGGAGTCCGCGACGTACGGGCCGAAGCCCAACTGCCACGATGCGGACAGGGACATCGCGAGCAGGAACAGCGGCGCCGAGAAGTGATGTTCGCCGAGGATCGTTCCCAGCGGCGCCTCGTGCGCCATCCGCACGCCCAGATAGAGGAAGGCGACCACGCCGACCGCCGTCGCCACCTTGCCGACGCGATGGATCAGCCGGTATCCGACGGCCGCCGTGACCGCGGTGGCGAGGGCGAAGACCACGATCCCGGTGGTCTCACCCGTGTGCGTGAGGTGTCCCACCGCCTGCCCGGCGAGCACGCTGCCGCTCGCGAAGAACCCGATGTACATCACGATCGAGCAGACCAGCGGGATCGCGGCGCCTCGCACCCCGAACTGGGCCCGGCTGGAGATCATCTGCGGCAGTCCGAGCCGCGGCCCCTGAGCGGCGTGCAGGGCCATGACCGCCCCGCCGAGCAGATTGCCGAGCAGCAGCGCCACCAGGGACCATGACGCGTCGAGTCCGAAGACCACGGCGAGTGATCCTGTGACCACCGCGCTGATCTGGAGGTTCGCGGCGAACCAGAGGCTGAACAGGTTGCGGGGTCTGCCGTGCCGTTCGCTGTCCGGTATGTGGTCGATGGACCGTTGTTCGATGAGTCCGCCTGCCTGGCGGGCGTTGTTTTCCTTGGGCATGAAAGAACTCCGCAGGCTGTTTTCTGGTGAAAGGGGGTCGTCATAATGGCAACGATCATTGGGTGGGCGTCAAGGAAAGTGCGGGCGGGTTCGGTCCGTAGGAATTCGGCCGGATGACCGAAAAGGGTTGTAAAAACCGGTGGTTCACCCGGAAAAATCTTTTCCGGATCAAGGATGGGTAAAGTGAGCGGCTTGCGTGTGGGGGCGTGGTTACAGTAGGGAAGCTGTGGCTGACGGACCTCTTGTTGTGTGGTGCGGGGTAGGGGGTCCAGGGGCTGACCGGGTCGTGGTGGCGGGGGGTCGATCTGGCCTGTCCGTGCGTGTGTGGTGTCTGCGTTCACCCGCCTTTTCCAGGTCGTTGGATACGAGGTGTCCGTGCGAGGGGAGGCATGATGACCACGCGGTCGGGTGGGAGTACGCCTTTCAGCCGGGAGCTTGAGGCGTTGCTCGCCGAACGGCAGCTGTCCTGGAGGAAACTGGCTCAGCGGGTCGGTTACACGGCGGGCTGGCTGAGCAAGGTGAAGAACGGCCGTCCCCCTTCGGAGGACCTGGCCCGCTTGTGTGACGAGGCCCTGGACGCGGGTGGCCGGCTCATCGCGCTCGCCGGGGGCCAGTCGGTCAGACCGCAGGCCGCCCGCACCGGGAAGGCGCCTCTTGCCCAGCTTCCCGTGGTCACGGCCGGTTTCGTCGGGCGGGAGAGTGAACTCGCCCAGCTCGACGCGGTACTGAACGGTCCGCTCCAGCCGGGCACGCCGCGGACCGTCGCGATCGACGGTCCCCCCGGTGTCGGCAAAACGGCCCTCGCGCTGCGCTGGGCGCACAACGTCGCACCGTTTTTCCCGGACGGCCAGCTGTATGTGGATCTCCAGGGGTATTCCGGCAACGGACCGGATGTCTATCCCGAGGTGGTCCTGGAGAAGTTCCTTTTCGCGCTGGGCGTCCCGGCGTCGGACATACCGGAGGGGAGCGATGAGAGAGCCGCGTTGTACCGCTCGCTGCTGGTCGGCCGGCGGGTGCTGCTGATCCTCGACAACGCGGCCGATTCCGGGCAGGTGGAACCTCTCCTGCCGGCGGCCAGTGACTGTGCCGTCGTCATCACCAGCCGCAGCCGCCTGTTCGCGATGGCGGTGCGCACCCATGCCACGCGCGTCACTCTCCGGCCGCTGTCGAGGGCGGAGTCGCATCTGTTGCTGCGTACGGTCCTCGGTCCGGAGCGGGTCGCGGGGCAGATGCACGCGCTCGATGAACTGGCCCGTCTGTGCGGGCGTCTGCCGCTGGCCCTGCGTATCGTTGCCGAGCACGCGGTGGTGGATCCGCATCTGAGCCCGGAGCAGATGCTGAGCGGCCTCGTGGTCGAGGAGCGTCTGCTGGAACTGCTCTCGCCGGACGACTCCATCGCGGTGCGGGCGGTGTTCTCCTGGTCGTACCGCAAGCTCGACGACGACTGCCGCCGGATGTTCCGGCTGCTGAGCCTGCATCCGGGGACGGCCGTCAGTGCGCAGGCCGCGGCCGCGTTGGCCGGATGGGACCGCGCTCACGTTGTCTCCGTGCTGGAGAGGCTGCACAGTACCCATCTGCTGGAACGCCTTGACGGCGGTGCGTACCGGCTGCACGGGCTGCTGCGCCTGTATGCCGCCGAGCGGGCCCGGGTGGATGAGAACGAGGACGAGCGCCGTCGGGCCGTGGAGCGGCTGGTGCTGTGGTATCTGCGGGCGGTCACCGCCGCGCGTGGACAGCTGGCTCCCTTCCGGTCCCGTCTGGACTGGCTGCACCACGAGTCGGACGATGACGGCCCCGGGCCCTTCTGCGATGCCGAGGCCGCGCTGCGCTGGTGTGACGTGGAGCTCCCGAACTTCGTGCCCGTGTGCAGGCTCGCGGCCGAATGGGGCTGTCACGACGTCCTGGCCGCCTTCGTGCTGCGGCTTTTTGACTACCTGATGCTGCGCAAGCCGTGGACGGTGTGGGTGACCAGCCACCAACTCGGCCTGGAAGCGGCGGAGAAGACGGGCGATCAGCGGGCGCTCGCCTGGCTCAAGACCCATCTCGCCCATGCCCGCTGGTGGTTGCGCGACCGCGCGGAGAGCGGGCGGCTGTACGAGGAAGCCATGGCCCTGCACCGGGCGTGCGGGGACCGTTGCGGGGAGGCCTGGAGTCTGGCGGGCATGGCGACCGCCGCGCGGGACCGCGGTGACCCCGGGCAGGCCTACGGACTGTCGATGCGGGCCGTGCGGATCTTCGAGGAGGTCGGCGACGAGGAGGGCCATGCCGCGGCTCTCGCCATACTCTGCGACATAGAGACCCAGGCGGGCAAGTCCGATGCGGCGCTTGAGGCCGTGCGGCACTCGCTGCGGCTGTGTGAGGAGATTCGCGACCATCAGCGGCTGGGCCGCGGCCTGATCAAGATGAGCGGTATCTGCGAATTCCGCGGGGACGTCGAGCAGGCCCTGCGTTACGCGCGGCTCGCGATCGACCTGCACCGTTCGGACAACGACCGCTGGAGCGAGGCGGGCGGGCTGGTCTGGCTCGGTGACCTCCTGGCCCGCTTCGGGGAGAAGGACCGGGCCACCGAGGCGTGGAACGCCGCGCTGCGGCTCTACGACGAACTCGGCGACCCGCGCGCGGAGAGCCTGTCGCAGGAGCTGCAGCGCACGAGCTGAGGCTGTTGCGCCGGCTGTCCCGCCGGCGGGACAGCCGGTGCGCGGGCCGTTGGCACAGCCGGCGCGGATACCGCGGGAGGCGTCGGGCCACCGCGTGCTCAGGGCCGCGACCCCCGTCTGCGGCGCGTGTGCGGGAACGGACCCGCGCTGCCTGGGGGGCAGGCGGACGGGCGCCGTCACCGTCGAGGAGCTGACCGTCCGGCGGCCTCGCCCGGGTCACCGTGGACGGCTGCTCCCGGTGCTTTTGAGGTCCGGCTTGCTGAGGTGATGCGCGAGCGCGCCGGGATGGCCTCCGGTTCGGTGTCGCCGGCGGTGTGGTTGATGACGGACAGGAAGGCGCCCGACGCGCCGCTGCGGCGTGCTGCCGGCTGCCGGGATGCCCGCCCGGCTGCCGGAGCACGGGGCCGTGTCGAGGACGCCGGCGTCTGCCCCGGTCTGCTGCGGGCCGGGGGTGACGAGCGAGGCTCCGGTCGGCCGTGGTGGCACGGTGCCGTTCCCGGTGCCGGTCAGCGAGCTCGGAACGAGGGTGCCGCCGGCTGCCGCGTCGGCTTTCGGGGCCGGTGGTTGCGCCGCGAACGGCAGCGGACCCACCATGGTGGTCATCCCGCCGATGACGACCACAAGCCCGTGCTTGGGCACGAGCCGGAAGGAGACCATCGCGCCGGTGCAGGGCATCGCCGCGCTCGACGTGACCAGCGGGCCTGCCTGCAGCGGTGAGGAGCCGCGCCCGGCCTGGAGCAACTGCGACAGCACGCACACGGGGCCGCGAAACGGGCGAGGAACGCCGTGCCGGTGACCGGCCCGCAGGTGCGGGAGCGCACGCGCGACACAGTCAGGTGAAGGACGGGGCTGCCGCCGCGTTCCGGCAGGACGCGCTGCCGGCGAACGGTGGGCCGGCCCACCGGGACCGTGGCGACGAGGCAGATCCGCGTCCGCGCCGGCGCCGGCCTTCCTCCCTGCCCTGTCGACCGCGGCTGCGGCGTCCGGGCGGCCACCGGTTGCCACGGCTGCCGAGCGATCCCGTACAGCGGGCGGGCCACTGCGAAGGCGCTCGTGCCGGCCAGGTCACCGACCTGTCCGCCGGTGGTCGGCCCGCTCGCGTACGCGAACGCCTGGCTGCGGACGACGCGTTCGAGGGTGGCCGGGCCGCTGGTGAGGTCTGCCGTCTGTGGTGCTGCGCTCGGCTTCGAGCACGGGCAGAGAACATCGGGTAAGTGGGTCATCCGCGGTTTGCCGTGCCCCTGGGCGAGCGGGGTGCCGGCGGCTGCCGCGGCGGGAGCGGCGGGGATGCTCAGGCGGGCCCGGAGCACGCATGGTCGTCAGCACCGGCCTGCCCGCCCGGGGGCTTTTGTGAAGGAAAGACAACGACACGAGAAAGGCGCGAGGGTGGTCCCGCGACGGCATGCGGTGGTGATCGGCGCCGGGCTGACCGGTCTGCTGGCCGCGAAGGTGCTCACCGAGGCATTCACATGGGTGACGGTCCTGGAACGGGAACAGGTGACGGGCGGCGCCGACGCGTTGGACCGTCTGCCGGACGGGCGCCGTGTCTGCGTGCTGGCGCCATTGTTCGGCGACCTCGTCGAGCAACTGCTTCCCGGGTTCATGGACCTGCTGCGCGCGCAGGGCGCCGCGGCCGGCGACATCCTGTCCGACGTCCGCTGGTACCTGGGCGGACAACCGCTCAGACAGCGGGAGACCGGGCTGACGGGCCTGTCGGTGAGCCAGGCCTTCCTGGAGGGCGTCCTGCGGCGCGTGCTGCTGCAGTGCCCGGGCGTCGGCATCGTCGACAGCTGCGATGTCACCGGCCTGATGGCGACGGCCGACGGCCGCCGGGTGACCGGTGTCCGCGTCCACCCCTGCGGCGAACGGGAACAGGGCGTCGACGCCGACCTTGTGGTGGATGCCTCGGGCGAGGCCTCGCACCTGGCATGGCTGACCCGGCTGGGCGTCGCCCCGCCGCGTCCCGACACCGTCCATCTCGGTGTGAGTGAGGTTGTTCGGCGTTACAGGTTGCCTGTGGGTGTGCTTGAGGGTGATTTGGCTGTGGTGGTGGCTCCTACGTGTGCTGTGCCGCGTTCGGGTTGTCTGGTGCGTGAGGAGCGGGGTCGTTGGGCTTTGAGTCTGGGTAGTTTGGTGGGTGATTTGCCGCGTTTGGGTGACGACCGGTCTTTGCTTCGGTTTGCCGGGGGTCTTGCGGCTGGGGATATTCGTGAGGTGCTGGGTGAGGCGGAGCCGCTTGGTGAGCCTGCGTTCCCGTATGTGTCTGGGCGTGTGTGCTTTCGGTATGGCAGTGCTCGTGGTCTGCCTTCCGGGCTGTTGCTGATGGGTTTGGGTTGTGTCCACGGGGATCTGGTCGGTTCGCGGGCTGCGACTGTTGCGGCTTTGGAGGCGTTGGTCCTGCGTGAGTTCCTCGGTGCGGGGGGCACGGTTTCCGGGTACCGGTTCCATCATCGGGCCTGGCGTTTGAGGGACCGGATTTTTGCCCGGACGCATGCTTATATTCCCCGGTTTTCTGTCACTTTGCGGCATTTGCCGTTGTCTTTGAGGCTGCGTCATCGTCTGCTGGACCGGGTTGTGCAGGCGGCGGTGTGTGACGCGGAGGCGGCTTTGAGGCTGTTGGGTGCGTATGGTCTGGTGCGGTGGTAGGGGCGTGGCTGTGGGGCTGGGCCGGGTGTGGCCTTTGTGGTGTGCCTGGTGCGGGTTCGGGGTGGTTGGGTGTTTCCTTTCAGGAGTCAACAGGTCAACACTGGTGTTGGGCTTTGTGGTCCCTTCATGCTGGTGGCACGGCCGCGCGCGGCCTGTGTGGCCGCGGCCCGGCCGACGGACAGGGGACGACGGACGGACATGATCGGTGACTGCAGGCATGCAAGCGACAGACATCGTGCGCGGGGGGCGTCATGCCATGGCGCGTTCTGCTCCTCGCCGGGCGGGGCTTCCGCTTATCGACGCTGGAGGCGGCGGTCAGAACGCGGCCGGCGTGGCTGTGGCCGGGCCGGTGCCGGCCCGGGCGCGGGCTGGTCACAAGGGCCAGATCCTCACCACCCGGGTGGGATTGCGCCTGCCGGCGGCGCTGCCGTTCGAGACATGGCAGGCGGCCGGCCGGAAGCTTTTCCAGACGGCCGACTCCTTCGCCTGGTGTCTTGGGGACTGGCTGGTGTATGGGCAGGACAAGTACGGTGACCGGTACCGCCAGGCGGTGGAGGCGGCCGGCCTGGATTATCAGACGCTGCGTAACTATGCGTGGGTGGCGCGGAAGTTCGATGTCTCGCGCCGTCACCCTCAGCTGAGTTTCCAGCACCACGCCGAGGTGGCCGCGCTGCGACCGGGTGATCAGGACGTCTGGCTGGCGCGGGCGCATGACAACGGCTGGTCGAAGACAGAGTTGCGGCGCAGGGTGCGTGCCCACCGGGGCTCGGCGGAGCGCCGGGGTCTTGCCCGGTTGCCGCTGGTTCAGGTGGAGAGTGAAGCGCTGACGCGCTGGCAGGCTGCCGCCGAGCTCGCCGGTAAGCCGTTCGCCGACTGGGTCACGAGCGCTTTGGACGTGGCGGCCTGTGGCACGGCGAAGCACTGCGACGCGGGCTGAGCGGCCGGGGCCGAGGGCGGTCCGGCGGTGCGTTGCGCGGTGCCGGGCGGTCCGCCGGGCAACGCCGCCGGTCACGTGTCGTGGCGTCGGTCGTTCTCGCTGTCGTCGCTGTCGTCGCTGTCGTCGCTGTCGTCGCTGTCGTCGCTGTCGTCGCTGTCGTCGCTGTCGTTGCTGCCGTTGCTGTCGTCGCTGTCGGGGTGGGGTTGTTCGTCAGCTGATGCTGCGGGGGAAGCGGAAGAAGCCGTGCGGGTCGTAGGCGTGCTTGATGCGTGCCAGGCGGGGGTAGTTTTCGGCGTAGTAGGCGGTCCGCCAGTCTTCCAGGGCGGGGTCCATGTAGTTTTGGTAGCTTTCGGGCAGGGAGTGGCGGTCGAGGACGGCGAAGCCGTCTGCGAGCCAGTTTTCACAGGCTGCTGTGTCTTCGCTGGTGTAGGCGGGGTCGGGCAGTTCTGCGGTGAGTCCGGCCAGTATCTGGGTGGTGCGGTGTACGTAGGCGGTGTCGGTGCGGGCCGGTTCGTTCGCGGCGCCTCCGAGGGCCTCGAAGTACAGTTTGCGGGTCTGTCCGGTTCGCATGTGCGTGGGGTCGGTCAGGACTGTCAGGAGGTCCTCGATGTCGGCGGGGGGCACCGTTGAGTCGAACATCCGGGACCGGGTGCGGTAGTAGTTCCAGCGGGGCACCATCGATTCGGGTGTGGTGCCGGCCCGGTGGCATTGTGCGGTGGTGAGGGTCGCGCAGCCGTAGATCTGCATCATGCCTTGCTGAAGCGATCTTTCTGCGACGGTCCGGTTGAGGGGGTTTGTGCCGACTGCTGCGACGAGTTCGTCGATATGGCGGTCGAGGTCTTCCACGGTGCCGTACCAGGTGCCGGCGATGCTCACCATGGTGTCGGGTGAGGGGGGGCTTGCGGAGCCGGCTATGAGCAGCGAGGAGAGGTCGTTGGGTGCCCTTGTCACCCACTGCTGCCAGTTTTCGATCGTTGTGGCCGTGTCGCCTGCCGACCAGACCAGTCTGTAGCCGGTCAGGGTGGTGCGTCGTATGGGTTGCAGTGTGTAGCTGGTGACGACGCCGTAGTTGCCGCCGCCGTTGCCGCGCAGTGCCCAGTACAGATCGGGGTTGTCTTGGGCCGAGGCGCGTACGGCGCGCCGGTCCGCCAGTACCACTTCGGCTGAGACGAGCCGGTCGCAGGCCATGCCGTATTTGCGTGTCTGATGGCCGATGCCGCCGCCCTGGATGAATCCGCCGGCGCCTACGGTGGGGCAGAGGCCGCTGGCCAGGGCGAGCCCGTGCGGGGTGAGGGCTGCCAGCGCGTCGACTTGCTGGGTGCCGGCCCCGATCGTGACGAGTGTTTGGTCGGTGGTGACCCGGTTCAGCCGGGAGACGTCCAGTATTATGCCGGTCGTCGTCGAGTAGCCGCCGAAACTGTGTCCGCCGCTGCGGGGAACGGTGTGTATCCCTTTGTCCTGGGCGAACGCCAGGACGGTCTGGACATCCTGTGTGTTCTGGCAGTAGGCGATGGCCATCGGGTGGGTGGTGTCGAACTGGCGGAGTGACTGCTCGCGGGCCTGTTCGTAGCGTGCGTCCGACGGCAGGATGAGATCACCGTCGAGGTGACGGCTCAGTGCGTTCCAGCCGGCCGTGCCGCGGCGCCGGGTGGTGCTGCCGGCGGCGGATCCGGTCGGCCCGAGGAGGCCTGTCACCGCACCGGCCGTCGATGCGGCGGTCAGGCTCAGGACAGCACGGCGAGTGAGGTTGCCTGCCACAGTGATTCCCCCATACGTGTAAGACGTTGCCGTGATTCTCATCATTCGCTGAGAGCGGGCGCAAGGACGAGGGCCGTAACTGACCGCCCTCACTCGGGGTTTTCGGGCGGATACCGGTAACGAGGGGAACGGCCCGGCACCCCGGCACCCCGGGCCCCGTGGCGGGGGGGAGGGGTTGAGCACGCGGGTGTGTGAGCCGGCGGCCGCCCGCGCCGTCGGGCCGGTGTCTGGATGTCCTGGCCGGCGGGCCGGGGGGGGGGATGTTCGTTGTGCTGTACCGGGGGGTGTGCTGCCCTGCTCGGCTGTGGCAGGTCGGCGCGGGGCGTCCGGGCCGGTTCTGCGTTCTTCGGCCAAGAGGGGGGCACCGGTGGGCGCTGCTGTTCAGGCATGGCCCTCGCGGTTGTGTGCCGCGGGGCGTGTGGGCGGCCGCCTGACGCCGGTGTTTTGCATGCTGTGCCGGGGGAGGTGGCGGGCTGCGTCGTCACGAGCGCGTGTGAGGAGCCGGGGGGCCTGGTATCCGTCGTGCGGGCCGGTCGGGGAGCGGCGCTTGAGCAGGTCTCGAACGGCAGGGCTCAGGATGCAGGGCATGAAGGCACTCGTGCTGGCCGGCGGGAGCGGTAGCCGGTTGCGCCCGTTGACGCTCTCGATGCCCAAGCAGCTGATCCCCGTCGCGAACGAGCCGGTCCTGCGGCACTGCTTGCGCAACATCCGGGCCATGGGCATACGGCAGGTCGGCGTCGTGGAGGGCGAGCACGGCGACCAGATCCGGGCGGCGCTGGGGGACGGGGCGGCGCTGGGCCTGGACCTCACCTACATCCGGCAGGACACCCCGGCCGGGCTCGCGCACTGTGTCCGTATCGCCGCGGGCTTCCTCGGCAACGAGGATTTCGTCCTGTACCTGGGTGACAATGTGGTGTCGGTGATCTGGCGGGCGCGGCCGAGGAGTTCAGGTCCAGCCGGCCGGCCGCGAAGCTGCTGCTTGCCAAGGTCGCCGATCCGAGCCAGTACGGTGTGGCCGGCCTCCGTGCGGACGGCAATGTCCGTGCGGTGGTGGAGAAGTCGCCTTGCCGCCGAGCGATCTGGCGATCATGGGTGTCTACTTCTTCACGACGGAGATCTGTGCCGCAGTAGACCGGATCAGTCCCAGCCCGCGCGGTGAACTGGAGATCACCGACGCGATCCAGTACCTGATCGATGCGGGGGGTACCGTCTCCGCGCAGCCTTTCACCGGCCTGTGGAAGGACACCGGCACGGTCGAGGGCCTGCTGGCCTGCAATCGGCTGCTGCTGGACGGGTTACCTCCGAACATCGCCGGTGTGGTCGACGCGGCGAGTGTCGTGCACGGCGATGTGACGGTGGAGCGCGGTGCGCGGGTGACCCGCTCCGTGCTGCGCGGGCCGCTCGTCCTCGGCGCGGGCAGCGTGGTCGAGGACAGCGTCCTGGGCCCGTATGTCGCCCTCGGGCCGCAGTGCCGGGTGCGCAAAGCCGTCGTGCGGGACTCGATTCTCCTGGGCGGCTCCGTCGTGCGGGGAGGGCCACCGGTCACCGGTGAGATATCCAACGGCCGGCTGCGGGTCACGGCACCTGCCACCTCCTCGGCCGAGGACCGCAGTGCGTCGTGATCAGCGTTCTTCCGGGTTCGTCCTGCCCGCACCGATCGCCGCCGCGGCGGCCGCGTCGGCCGCGGCGGCGGTCGGCGGCCCGCACACCGAGCCGCAGGAAGAGCACCGCGCATGCTGCCGCGCCCGCCCGTCCACCCCGCATCGCGGGCGCGGGGCGGGCGGATCACTCGCCCGCCGGGCTGTATGTGTCGGTTGCCCGGGACGGGTCGTGCCGGGGCACCGCCATGTTCCTCGCCGGCGGGGGCGTCCGGCCGTGCGGGGAGCGGTCTACGGGCGGGCCGGCGCCGGCCCGCCCGGCCCGCCGTCACCGCGAGCGACGAGCGTACGGCCCGGCCGTGGCCCGGCTGACCAGGTGAGGGCGGGTGTCACCGCGCTGCGCGCGGTGCGCTGGCGGACCTCGTATCGAAGGGATCGAGCATGACGACCGCGACACAGCTGGCAGCGCGGGATGACACCCGGCTGCCCGCACGGCTGGAGCGTTCCCTGCGGGCCGTCGTGGCCGGTACGGGCATGCGGACCCAGGACGTCGACGCCTGGCTCGCCGGGCGCGCCAGGCGCACCGCTTCACCGTCGAGCGGGTGCCGCTTGAGAAGATCGACGGCTGGTCGTTCGAACCGGGAGCGGCAATGTCGTGCACCGCAGCGGGCGGTTCTTCAGCGTGGAGGGGCTGGATGTCGCGATCGACGGCCGGGCGTGGCAGCAGCCGATCATCGTGCAGCCGAGGTGGGGATCCTCGGCATTCTGGCCAAGG
>NZ_BNEA01000017.1 GCF_016860525.1 Streptomyces rubradiris | reverse complement strand
TGGACGGCAATGTCCGTGCGGTGGTGGAGAAGTCGCCTTGCCCGCCGAGCGATCTGGCGATCATGGGTGTCTACTTCTTCACGCCGGAGATCTGTGCCGCAGTAGACCGGATCAGTCCCAGCCCGCGCGGTGAACTGGAGATCACCGACGCGATCCAGTACCTGATCGATGCGGGGGGTACCGTCTCCGCGCAGCCTTTCACCGGCCTGTGGAAGGACACCGGCACGGTCGAGGGCCTGCTGGCCTGCAATCGGCTGCTGCTGGACGGGTTACCTCCGAACATCGCCGGTGTGGTCGACGCGGCGAGTGTCGTGCACGGCGATGTGACGGTGGAGAGCGGTGCGCGGGTGACCCGCTCCGTGCTGCGCGGGCCGCTCGTCCTCGGCGCGGGCAGCGTGGTCGAGGACAGCGTCCTGGGCCCGTATGTCGCCCTCGGGCCGCAGTGCCGGGTGCGCAAAGCCGTCGTGCGGGACTCGATTCTCCTGGGCGGCTCCGTCGTGCGGGGAGGGCCACCGGTCACCGGTGAGATATCCAACGGCCGGCTGCGGGTCACGGCACCTGCCACCTCCTCGGCCGAGGACCGCAGTGCGTCGTGATCAGCGTTCTTCCGGGTTCGTCCTGCCCGCACCGATCGCCGCCGCGGCGGCCGCGTCGGCCGCGGCGGCGGTCGGCGGCCCGCACACCGAGCCGCAGGAAGAGCACCGCGCATGCTGCCGCGCCCGCCCGTCCACCCCGCATCGCGGGCGCGGGGCGGGCGGATCACTCGCCCGCCGGGCTGTATGTGTCGGTTGCCCGGGACGGGTCGTGCCGGGGCACCGCCATGTTCCTCGCCGGCGGGGGCGTCCCGGCCGTGCGGGGAGCGGTCTACGGGCGGGCCGGCGCCGGCCCGCCCGGCCCGCCGTCACCGCGAGCGACGAGCGTACCGGCCCGGCCGTGGCCCGGCTGACCAGGTGAGGGCGGGTGTCACCGCGCTGCGCGCGGTGCGCTGGCGGACCTCGTATCGAAGGGATCGAGCATGACGACCGCGACACAGCTGGCAGCGCGGGATGACACCCGGCTGCCCGCACGGCTGGAGCGTTCCCGGCGGGCCGTCGTGGCCGGTACGGGCATGCGGACCCAGGACGTCGACGCCTGGCTCGCCGGGCGCCGCCAGGCGCACCGCTTCACCGTCGAGCGGGTGCCGCTTGAGAAGATCGACGGCTGGTCGTTCGAACCGGGAAGCGGCAATGTCGTGCACCGCAGCGGGCGGTTCTTCAGCGTGGAGGGGCTGGATGTCGCGATCGACGGCCGGGCGTGGCAGCAGCCGATCATCGTGCAGCCCGAGGTGGGGATCCTCGGCATTCTGGCCAAGGAGTTCGACGGTGTCCTGCACTTTTTGATGCAGGCCAAGATGGAGCCCGGTAATCCCGGCCTGCTGCAGCTCTCGCCGACCGTGCAGGCCACCTACAGCAATTACACCGGTGTGCACCGGGGCGCCGATGTGAAGTACCTGGAGTACTTCACGCGGCCGGGAAGGGGCCGGGTGGTCGCCGATGTGCTGCAGTCGGAGCACGGTTCCTGGTTTTTGTGCAAGTCCAACCGCAACATGATCATCGAGACGTTCGACGAGGTGCGGCCGGACGAGGACTTCTGCTGGCTCACGCTGGGACAGATCGGCAGCCTGCTGCGCCGTGACCATGTCGTGAACATGGACGCGCGCAGTGTCCTGGCCTGTGCGCCGATGGCGCCCGCGGAGGCGGGCGCGGTGCGCTCGGACACCGATGTGCTGTCGTGGTTCACCAACGAGCGGGCCCGGCACGAGGTGCGGGCCCGGCGTATCCCGCTGGCCGAGGTGAGCGACTGGGTGCGCACCGAGGACCACATCCGCCACGTCGACAACCGGTATTTCCGGGTCGGCGGGGTGTCCGTCGTCGCCGGCAACCGTGAGGTGACCTCGTGGATGCAGCCGCTGCTGGAGCCGGTCGGCGTGGGTTTGTGCGCGTTCCTGGTCCGCCGCTTCGCCGGGGTGGTGCACCTGCTGGTCCACGCCCGGGCGGAGGGGGGCCTCCTCGACACCGTCGAACTCGGGCCGACGGTGCAGTGCACCCCGCAGAACTATGCCCATCTGCCGGAGCGGGAGCAGCCGCCGTTCCTTGATCTGGTGCGCCGTGCGGGAGCGGACCGGATCCGCTACGCGGCGCTGCACTCGGACGAGGGCGGCCGTTTCCACAACGCGGTCAGCCGCTGCCTGCTGGTGGCGGCCACCGAGGCGGAGGCGGGTGCCGAGCCGCCGCCCGGGTTCGCCTGGGTCACTCCCGGCCAGCTGCATTCGCTGGCCCGGCATGGCCACTACCTGAACATGCAGGCGCGTACGCTGCTCGCGGTCGTGGGGCTGCTGGAGGGGCTGTTGTAGGCCGGCGGCGCTATCGGGCGCTGTGGGCGAACGCCTCGACGCAGCGCCGCAGCGCGAGGTGCAGCGGCACCCGGGGGCGCCAGCCGGTGGCCGCCCGGAACCTTGAGGAGTCGATCGTGACGCTGTGCATGTCGGTGGCCGTGGCGAAGTCGGGCGGCGGCAGGCACACGACGGGCACCGGCGGCCGCCCCAGGTGGGCGCCGACCAGGTCGGCGATCGTCCGCAGGACATCGCCCAGGGGCACGCCGCGGCCGGTGCCCAGCAGCCAGTGCCGGCCCGCGAGCACCTGGGCGTGGTCGATCCCGGCGAGGAAGGCGTCCGCGGCGTCGTGCACGTACAGCAGGTCGCGTTCGACGGTGCCGTCGTTCCACAGGGTGAGTTCCTCGCCGGCGAAAGCCTTGCGCACCATGGTGCAGACCACGCCGCGGCCGGTCAGCCGTCCCCGCGGGCTGTCCCCGTACACGGTGGGCAGCCGCAGGGAGACGCCGCGGACCAGCCCGGCGGCGTCGGCGGCCTTGAGTATCTGCTCGGCTGTGTGCTTGTGCCGGTCGTAGGCGGTCGTGGGCCGGTCGGGTTCGCTGCCGTCGATGGGCATCCGCTCGGGCAGGCCGGCCTGCGAGGTGGAGCCCGCGAACAGGACGGCGGGCGGCCGGCGGGTGTTGCCGAGCAGGCCGACGAGGTCGCGCATCACACCGACGTTCACTTCTTCGGCGGCCGGGTTGCCCGCGGCCTCACGCCAGTCGGCGGTGTGCATCAGCAGATGGACCACCGTGTCCGCGCCGGCCACCGCCGCTTCGAGCGCGGCGCGGCCGGTGAGGTCGGCGCACACCGTCTCGATGTCGGCCACCGCGCCGGCCGGCACCGGCTGCGGGCGGCGGCCGACGGTGCGCAGCCGGACCGGGCGCCGGGCGAGGGCTTCGACGACTGCGGCGCCGATGAAGCCCGAACCGCCCAGCACCACGATCAGCGGCCGGTGACCGCCGTCCCCCGCGGCCGTCACCGCGGCACCGCCCCGGCGCGGTACAGGGCCTGCCAGTAGTAACTCCACGACACCGCGCGTTCCCGCGCCACGCACTGCCACCGCGGGCCGGGCCGGTAGGCGGACACGAAAGCGGGCACCTTCTGCAGCACCGCCTCGCTGTCGTGGATGTCGATGACGTCGCGCAGCAGCCCGCTGTTGAGCGCCAGCTCCACCACGGCGGCGCCCTGCGAGTGGCCATCCAGCGTCTTGTCGATGTACTTGCCGACCGGGTTGTTGACGTAGAAGTGCGCGCAGGTCGCGTCGATGAGCGCGAGGTAGTCCCCTACGGTGCCGGGGTCCATCTCGGCGAACGAGTCGATGTTCAGGCACAGATCGAAGCGGGCGCCGCGCACCTGCTCCTCCACCTCGTCGACGCCCACGAAACGGATCTTCGCGAACTGCTCCGGCTCCAGCACGGTGTGCAGGTACCGGCGCGACAGGGCGAGCGTGTTCGGCAGATCGACGATCGTGTATCCGGCGACCTCGTGGTTGGACAGCAGGGTGTGACAGGTCCGGCCGTAGCCGGCGCCGATCTCCATGATGCGGGCGCCGTCGAGGGGCAGGTTCGCCGCCATGAACTCGACCTCGTGCACCGCCTGCAGATAGTCCAGGCACACCGGTTCGCCGTTGCAGCGCACCGCATAGGGGTCGCCGACCTCCCGGTTGCGTGTGCGCTGCAGCCGCTCCCTGTTGGCGGGGCTGAGCTGCATGCCCAGGGCGAAGGTGAGGGCCTTGAGGTAGCGCACGCCGTTGGGCTGCGGGTTCCACAGCGCCAGCTTGAAGTTGACCCCGTTCGACTTGAACCCGGCGAGGTCGGCCACGGCCTCCTCGGTGATGTGCGCCTCGTTGATGTGCAGCCACTGCGCGCTCGGGCCGTAACGCCGGTGCACCTGACCGGTCATGACTGGGCCTCCTTCGCCCTGGCCTGGCCTTCCGGCCCTCGCCTGCGGTGTCGCTGTCCGGCGCGGCCGTGTGCCGCCCCGTGCGCTACGGCCTCCTTGGCCCGGTCCGGGCGGCGCACGGCGCCCACGAGCACATCGTGCTGGAGCTGCTGGAGCGTGTGCGACGGTTCGATGCCCAGGTTCTGGTCCAGCGTGCGCCGCAGTTCGCGGTAGGCGTCCAGGGCTTCCGCGCGCCGGCCCGCCTCGCTCAGGGCGATCATCAGCTGTTCGTGGAACCACTCGTCGAAGGGATGCTCGGCCGCGGCCAGCCGCAGCTCGGGGATGAGTTCGTGGTGCCGGCCGAGCCGCAGGTCGGCCAGGATCCGGGTGCGGACCGTCCGGGTGCGCACCTCCTCCAGCTTCCGGATGTGCGGGGTCAGCACCGGGCCCGCGGTGATGTCGGCGAGCACCCGGCCGCGCCACAGCGCGAGCGCCTGCCGCAGACGGCGGGCCGCCCGCTCCGCGTCGCCCGCGGCGTAGGCGGCGGCACCTTCCGCACTGAGCCGCTCGAAGACGAACGCGTCGATCTCCGACTCCTCGCACCGCAGCAGGTAACCCGGCGGGCGGGTCTCGATGAACTCGCCCTCACCGGGCCGGCCGGCGCACCGCAGGTACATCTTGCGCAAGTGATAGATGTACGTCTGCGCCGCGGTGACCGCCCGGCGCGGGGGGTTCTCCCCCCACAGTTCCTGGATGATGCAGCCCCGGTCGACCACCTGGTTGGCCCGCAGCAGCAGCAGGGCAAGCGTCCAGCGCACCCGGGTCGCGCTGGGTGTGCTCGGCGTGCCGTCTATCGAACTCTCGAAGGGACCGAGTACTCGGAATTTCATGACTGTTTTCCTACACCCGCCGCGCCGGGCCCGGCAGCTGGCTGAGTGAGTAGTCGTCCGCCCTGCGCCCGGTGCTCACGCCCCGCCGGGCGGCATTCTTCACGCGGGACAGCGGCGCACGGACGCCGCTCATGCGCGGCGGCCACGCGCAGTCAATCTGAGGGATGGGCGCCGCGACACCGCTGGCTAGTCTGAACTCAGCCGCGAGCCAGCCCGGTTCAGCTGTCCAGGTACCTGTTCGGAAAAACAGATCAACGGTTGCCGAGGTCCAGAATCATGCCTTTGCGGATGCCATGAAGATCCTTTTCTCCAGCCATCCCGGTTATGGCCACACCCACCCTTTGCTGCCGCTGGCCCTAGCCGCCCGGCAGGCCGGCCATGACGTCCTGTATGCCACGGGTGAGAGATTCCACCCGCTGCTGCGAGGGCTCGGATTTTGTACCGTGCCGGCCGGGATGCCGATCCGGGATGCCTTCGCCGCCGCCTTAGCAGGGACGGACGGGACGAACGGGCAAGTGCCGCCGGAGGAATGGCTCGAGCCCGCGGTCCGGGTGTTAAACGAGATACTGCCCCGCCGGTTCGCCGCCGACCTGCTGCCCGTGCTGCGGGCACAGCGGCCCGACCTGGTGGTGTACCAGGCCGGTAACCCGGGAGCCGGGCTCGCGGCACACCGCGCGGGCATTCCCGCCGTATGCCACGCCAACGCCCGGGCGGAGGCGATCGACCCGGCAGACCGGTGGCAGCGGCGCGGCATGCAGCTGCTGCGCGCGGTCGCTGCCGAGAACGGTGTGGAACTGCCCGAGGGGCAGTACCTCCTCGGTGACCGGTACCTGGACATCTATCCGGACCCGCTGCAGGAAACGTCGTTTGTGGACCGTCCGGAACGGATGTTGCTGCGCCCGGTGCCCTTCAACGAATCCGGTGAGCTGCCGCAGATCGTCCTGGCCGGACGGAAACGGCCGCTGGTCTACCTGACGCTGGGCACCGTTCTCGGCACCGCTGCCGCCCTGCGCGCCGCCGTCGACGGGCTGTCCGCCCTGGACGCCGAGGTGGTGGTGGCGGCCGGGCCGAACATTTCGCTGGCCGATTTCCCTGCCCTGCCCGCTCATGTGCACCTCAAGCAGTGGGTGCCGCAGGCGGAACTGCTGTCACTGGCCGATCTCGCGGTGCACCACGGCGGTTCCGCAACCACCCTCGGCGCGGCCGGTTCCGGGGTACCGCAACTGTTCCTGCCCATCGGATTCGACGGGTTCCTCAACGCCGGCGCGGTCGCGGCGGCCGGTGCCGGCAGGCGGCTGCTGCCCGAGGGGGTCCAACGATGGGAGGACCGGCGCCGCTGCGATGTCGTCTCCGCCGCGGCCGTCACCGAGGCAGCCGGCGGGCTGCTGGCCGATCCCGGGGCCAGACAGGCGGCCAAGGCCATCGCCGAGGAGATCGCCACCATGCCGAGCCCCGCGGACATCGCGGCCCGGCTCCCCGAGTTCTGCTGATCACGGCCACGGAATCCGGCACGCCGCGGCCTGCCGCCCTTGCCGGAGCTGCCACCGCCCCGCCACAAGCCGTCGCCAGACTTCGACCAGTGAACACCGCGCTTCCCGGGCCGTACGACAAAGGTGACCCTTCATGAGTGTGAGCCAGTCCGAACGGACACTGTCCAACTTCCTCGCCTATCTCGACGGGCTGCGGGCGCGTGGAGGCGTGCATTTCGACGAGAAGATCAAGGCGTGGCACGTGCTCGGTTACCACGACACCCAGCAGGTGCAGACCGACCCGGTGACGTTCTCCTCCGAGGTCGCCCCGCTGGCGCCGAAACAAGAAGACTTCGAGCTGTCCAACAAGGGCAACTTCGTCCGGGCCGACGACCCTGAACACCGCCGGCTGCGCGGCCTGGTCAGCAAGGCGTTCACTCCGAAAATGATCGCCGACCTCGAGCCGCGCATCGCCGAACTGGCCACGCAGCTGCTCGATGCCGCCGACGCCCGCGGCGGCCGGTGGGACTTCATCAAAGAACTGGGCCACCCGCTGCCGTTCCTGGTCATGACCGAACTGCTCGGCATCCCCGAAGACGACCGCGCCTTCATCCGGAACCTGTCCGACCGGTTCGTCGAGGTGCAGAGCTACGACGCGGAGGAGTCGCTGGACGGCCAGAAGGAAAACGCGGCGAACAACGTCGCGCCGCTGTTGCACGAGCTGAACCAGTACCTCCTGGACATCCTCCGCGCCCGCCGTGAAAACCCCAGCGACGACCTGGCCGGAAGGCTCATGACGGTCGAGGCCGACGGGGCGCGGCTGGACGAGGAGGAGGCCCTCGGTTTCCTCAACCTGCTGGTCGCCGGCCACCACACCACCACCGCCACCCTGGGCAACACGGTTCTCGCGCTCGGCGAGAACCCCCACGGGTGGGACCAGCTGCGGGCCGACCCGGCGCTGATCCCGGCCGCGATCGAGGAGTCGGTGCGCTTCCGTCCGCCCTTCCCGCGTTCGGCCCGGCAGACGACGAAGGACACCGAACTCGGCGGCCGGCACATCCCGGCCGGCGCGGTCGTCCTGGTGTGGCTGACCGCCGCGAACCGCGACGACCGCGTCTTCGCCGACCCGAACCGGTTCGACATCCTCCGCAAGCCCAATCCGCACCTGTCGTTCGGCAAGGGCATACACCACTGCCTGGGCGCACCACTGGCACGGCTGGAGACACGGACCGTGATACGCCTCATGCTGGAGCGCTACCGTGACATCCGCGTGCGCGACGACGCCCCCGTCACCCTGCGCAACCCCTGGCAGATGATCGGCGTCAGCAAGCTGCCCATCGAGGTCCGCCCCTACTGAGCGGGCCCCGCGGGCGGGCTCGCCCCCGTCATGTCGTGCGCGCTCTTGCAACGGGGCCGCCGGCCTCTTTTCCCGGTACGCCGGCGAAATGCCGGACAGCTCACAGGCGGCAGGCCCGCATGACATGGCCCTGCCGGCGCACAGGGCCGTCCGCGCACCCGGCCGGGTGCCGAGAAGGTGTACACCCCGGCGGGCGGGACCGGCACGGCGGGGTGCGACGATCCGCAGCCCGGCACCGCTTCGCTACGTCCGGGACGCCGCGACCATCTCCGCGACCGAACAGGCGAGCCCCATCGCCTGCCGGGCATTCAGGCGGGGATCACACGCCGTCTCGTAGCGGGCCGGCAGACACTCCTCCGCGACGGCCGGGGCACCACCGAGACATTCCGTGACGTCATCGCCCGTCATCTCCACGTGGAGGCCGCCGGGGTGGGTGCCCAGCCGTCGATGCACCTCGAAGAAACCGGCGACCTCGTCGACTATCTGACGCAGATGGCGCGTCTTGTAGCCGTTCGCCGACACGTAGGTGTTGCCGTGCATGGGATCGCACTGCCAGATCACCTGAGAGCCGGAGGCAGTGACCTTCTCCACGATCGGAGGCAGAACGTCACGGACCCGGGTGTGCCCCATACGGCTGACCAGCGTGACCCGCCCAGGCTCACCGTGAGGGTCGAGCCGGCGCACATACTCGACCGCCTGCTCCGGGGTCGTCGACGGACCGATCTTGACGCCGATGGGGTTGGACAGCAGCTCCGCGAAGGCGAGATGGGCGCCGTCGAGCCGGCGGGTGCGCTCGCCGATCCACAGGAAGTGCCCCAGCCCACTGGACAGACGCGGCTCCGGCCCGCTGGTGTCGACCCGCAGCTGCGTCCTTTCGTAGTCGAGCAGCAGCGCCTCGTGGCTGACGTAGATCTCGCTGCCGGCCGCGCCGCCCGGGCAGAACGCGCGGACAAGCCCCATGGTGCGGGCGGCACAGGCGTGGGCCCGCAGCATCCGGCCGGGATCGGGTGTCCGGGCCGCGGGCGTGGATTCGGCGGAGTTGACCATATCGCCGCGGTAGACGGGCAGCCCCAGGGCATCGACGGCCTGGGAGCGCGGCTTGGCGTACTGCCCCGCCATGCGAGCGACCCTGACGACGGGCAATCCGGCACGCTGGACGAGCACCGCGGCCATACCGGTCAGCGTCCGGAGATTGCCCCGCTGGTGCGCCTCGGTGCCGCCGGCGAAGGTCTCCGCACAGTCCCCTCCCTGCAGCAAGAACGCCTCGCCCCGGGCAACTGCGGCGAGCCGGCGGGCCAGCCGCGCGGTCTCCTCCGGCGCGACGATCGGCTCGGCCCGGCTCAGCGCGGCCACCGCCTCCCGTGCCCGGTCCGGATCGGGCCACACCGGCTGCTGCGCCGCCGGCTTGCGGAACACCGCTTCCAGCCGCCCGGCGAGAAGGCCGTCCAGCGGGGGAAAATGCGTCATCGACCAGCCCCACCCGACGAAGCGACGAGGTCGGCCATGCACGTGCGCGGCATCCCCTCCAGCACCCCCGCGACCACATCCGGCGGGACGTCGCTCACCAGCTCCGCGCCCTTGGGGCCGTCCAGGACGAAGGTGAGTCCCCGGACCGCCTTCTTGTCCTGCCGCATCAACCGCATCAGGGCGGCGGTGCCGGCCTCGGCCGGCAGTGCGGCGGGAAGCCCGTAATGCCGGACGACGTCGTGATGCTCTGCCACCCGGGCCTGCCCGATACGGCCCAGAGCACCGGCGAGCCGTCCCGCGAAGACCGTTCCGATGGCCACCGCCTCGCCGTGCCGCACCGCGTAGCCCGTCGCTCTCTCCACCGCATGGCCCAGCGTGTGGCCGTAGTTGAGCAGGTGCCGCATCCCGGTGTCCCGCTCGTCCGCCTCCACGATGCGGGCCTTGAGCCGCACGCTGGCCGTGATCTGCTCGGCCAGGGGCAGCCCCCGCAGGTCCGGCGCCCCGATGAAGTGGCAGCGGGCGATTTCGCCGAGGCCACTGAGCATCTCCCGCCGCGGCAGGGTCGACAGGTAGTCAGTGTCGCAGAGCACCGCGCTGGGCTGCCAGTACGTGCCGACCAGGTTCTTGCCGGCGGGCAGGTTCACCGCCGTCTTCCCGCCGACGCCGGCATCCACCTGGGCCAGCAGGGAGGTCGGCAGATGAACCACCGGCACGCCCCGGTGGTACAGCGCGGCCGCCAGCCCGACGACATCCGTGGTGGTACCGCCGCCGCACGAGACCACCACGTCGGACCTGGTCAGCCCGAACCGTGCGAACTCACCGCACAACGACTCCACCGTACCGAGGGTCTTGCCCTGCTCGCCGTCGAGCGCGGGCAGCACCAGGCTGGGCACCCCGGTGTCGGGCACCCATGGCCGTGGGCGAGCCGACACGACGACCGCTCGCTGGGCGCCCAGCCGCCGGACGACGCCGGCGAGCGCCGTCCGCACCCCCGGACCAATGATCACCTCATACGACTGATCTCTCAGACGCAGAGAAACCGCGGTCATGCTGTCCCCTTCGGCTGCGTACGCGGGTTGCCCCCCACCCAGGCGCCCGGTCAGTTTTGCCCGCGCCGCCGCGCACAGCCATAACCAACGTGAGTAGTCCCGGCCGAAATCGCATGATGACCGCGCCGGCCGCGAAGCCGGCCGCGGCCCCGGGCGGTCAGCTGAAGTCCTTGATGTGGTCCTCGGCCCACTGCCGGAACGAGCGGGCCGGCACTCCGGTGATCTCCTCGACGGCGGGTGTCACGACGCACGGATTGTTCATGAGTTCGGTCATGATCCGGATGAAGAACTCCGGGAGCTTGGGCTCGGCGTCCTCGGGAGCCAGGTCGACCACCTCGATCGGCCGCCCGGTCACCGCTGCGATCACCTCGATGTGCTCCTGCTGCGTCAGGGCCTGCGGCCCGGTCAGCCAGTACCCCTTCCCCTCGTGCCCGGCACCGGTCAGCGCGCAGACCGCCGCGTCGGCGATGTCGCGTTCGTGGATCGACGCGGTGGGGGCTTGCAGGAAGGGAATCCGCAGTACTTCCCCGGACCGGATCGCCGGCGCCAGGTGAAGCTGTTTCGTGGCGAAGGTGGTGGGACGCAGGAACGTCCAGGCGATCCCGGATTCCCGGAGCGCTTCCTCCACCGCGGAGTGCATCACCGCGCTGCGGCTGTGCCGGGTGGCGGGATCGACCACGGCGGCCGAGGACAGCAGCACGATGTGCTCCACCCCGGCAGCCCGCGCCGCACCGGCGAAATCGGCGACACGGTCCGCATGGGCGTACAGGAAGACCTTCTTGACGCCGTCGAGCGCCGCCGGCCAGGTCTCCGGCTCGTCCAGGTCGAGGCGGACCATCTCGACGCCATCCGGCGACTCGCCGGTGCGCGGCGTCCGGCTGGTCCCGCGGACCGGGACTCCGGCAGACAACAGCCCGGCCACCACATGGCTGCCGACATCGCCGTACGCACCAGTGACAAGAACGGACAAGACTCCTCCAGAGGATCGGCGGGTCGACGTTCGAACGAACGGCCATACAGTACTGAGAACCTGACGGAGAGCCACGGTACGCGGCTTTCGCCCGGCCGCGCAGACCCTCTGGGACGTCAACGGCGCATCACCGCCGCGTAGATGACGCACGGAGGAAGGCCGCCGGGCTCGATAAGCGCGGGCCCGCGGGCGGATCCGCGGCACCGAGCGCTCCTCACCGTCCTCACCGCAGACGCGGTGTCTGCTGCGCGGTGACGGCCGCGAGCCGCCGACGAAGGAGCGCCACGACCTGCTCGTTTTGGTCGGCCAGGTAGAAATGACCGCCGGGCAGTGTCACGACGTCGGTCGGCCCGGTCGTGTGCCCGGCCCAGGCGTGCGCCTCCTCCGGGCTCACCAGTGCGTCGCGGTCGCCGGTGAGTACGGTGACCGGGCAGTCCAGGACGGCGGACGGATCATGCCGGTAGGTCTCCACCGCACGGTAGTCGTTGCGGATGAGGGGGAGGGCCATCGCCCGGATCTCCGGGTCGTCGAGTGCCGTCGAACCGGGACCGCCGAGCCGGCGCAGGTGGGCGAGGACGTCACCGTCCGAGGACAGGTGGAACCGGTCGTCCCGGTACCGGGACGGCGCCCGGCGCCCGGAGACGAACAGGCGGGACGGTGCGGGCAGCCCGTCGGCGGCCAGCCGCAGGGCGACCTCGTACGCCAGCAGCGCCCCCATGCTGTGTCCGAACAGGGCGAGGGGCCGGTCGTCCACGAGCCGCACCGCGTCGGTGATCCGGTCGGCCAGTTCCGGGAGGTTGTCGATGCTCGGCTCGTGATGGCGGTCCTGCCGGCCCGGGTACTGCACGGCCAGTACGTCGACCTCGGGGGCCAGCGCTCGCGCGAGCGGGAAGAAGAAACTGGCCGATCCGCCCGCGTGCGGCAGGCAGACCAGGAGGGACATCGCGTCCCCGGCCGGGCTGAAGCGGCGCAGCCAGGCCCTCAGGTGCGCCGATGACTCCGGCATCGCGGGTGCCTCCCTAGCTTTGGTGTGTGGGATCGGGGCCGCACAGCTCCAGCAGCGCCCGGGCGGCCAGGCGGTAGCCGAACGCGCCGAGACCCACGACGACCCCGCTGGCCAGCGGGGCCAGGACCGATTCGTGGCGGAAGCGCTCACGGGCCCAGACGTTGCTCAGGTGCACCTCGATCCACGGCGCGGGATAGGCGGCGAGCGCGTCGCGCAGGCTCCACCCGGCCATCATGAGCGCGCCGGGGTTGACGATCGCGCCGATGGTCGACCTGCGGTGCGCGTGCACCGCCTGGACCAGGCCTCCTTCGTGGTCGTCCTGGATCGCGACGACCTGCCAGCCGGCCTCGGCCACCTCGTCGGCGACGGATTTCGCGATGTCGTCGACGGTGTCGTAGCCGTAGATCTCCGGTTCGCGGTCTCCGAGTATTCCGAGGTTGGGCCCGTTGAGCAGGAGCACGGTGGTCACAGGGGGCAGTCTCCTTCGGCCTTCGGCGTATCGGCGTATCGGTGTTCGGTGTTCGGGGTGCGCGGTCGGGCGGAGGAGCCGGTCAGCAGACCGGTCCGCCGGCGACATGGATGATCTGGCCGGACACGAACGAGGCATGGTCGCTGGCCAGGAAGGCCACGACGTCGGCGATGTCCTCCGGCCGGCCGACCCGGCGCAGCGGGATCGTCGCCGCGGCCTGCGCCTGGTGTTCCTCGGCCGTCCGGCCGGCCTGCGCCGCCAGGGCCGCGGTCATCTCGGTGGCCACGTAGCCGGGCGCCACGGCGTTGACTGTGACGTTCAGCGGACCGAGTTCCAGGGCCAGCGTCTTGGTCAGGCCCTCGATTCCGGCTTTCGCCGCCGAATAGTTGGCCTGGCCGGGGTTGCCGACCGCAGCGATGCTCGACAGGTTCACCACGCGGCCCCAGCCGAGCTTGGCCATGTGCTCGGCGACCGCGTGCGTCATCAGGAATGTGCCGCGCAGGTTCACGTTGATGACCAGGTCCCAGTCGGCCGGTGAGAGGGAGAAGACCATGTTGTCCCGGGTGATGCCGGCGTTGTTGACCAGGATGCAGGGCGGCCCGAACCGGTCGACGACTTCGTCGACCGCCGTGCTGACCGCGTCGGCGTCGCTCACGTCGACCCCGATGGCCCCGGCGCGGCCGCCCGCCCGGACCAGGCCGGCGGCCGTGCTCTGCGCGGCCGTCACGTCCACGTCGAGGACGGCGACGTCGATGCCGTCCCCGACCAGCCTGCCGGCCACCGCGGCACCGATGCCCCGGGCCGATCCGGTGACGATGGCGACGCGGTTCACGCCGGCTCGGGCGTCAGCGTGACCGGCAGGGAGCTCATGCCGTGCAGGATGCTGGAGTAGATCCACCGCTCCGGCCCGGTCTGTTCCGCGCACGACACGAGCGTGCGCAACGAGTCGAGGATTTCCTCCACTTCGATGCGTGCCAGCGTGTGCCCCAGGCAGAGGTGCGAGCCGAAGGCGAAGGTCAGGTGCTTGTTCGGCCTGCGGTCGAGGAGGAAGCGGTCCGGGTCGGCGAAGACCTCGGGGTCCCGGTTGGCCGAGGAGATCCAGACGCTGACGATGTCGCCCTTCTTGACCGGCTGGCCGTTCACCGTGGTGTCCCCGGACGCCGTGCGTCCGCCGTGCAGGGACGGCACGGTCCAGCGCAGCACCTCGTTGGCGGCGGTGTCGAGGCCGACGGTGCCCTCCTTGAGCGCCCGCCACTGGTCCGGCCACTCGATCAGTGCCTGCAGACCGCCGGAGATGGCATGCCGTCCGGTCTCGTCGCCGCCGATCATCAGCCCGTAGCAGTTGGACATCAGGTCGGCGTCGCTCAACGGCCCGCCCCCGATGCGGCAGTTGGCCAGCAGGCTGACCACGTCGTCGGCGTCACTGCCGCGCCGGGTGTGCGCCAGGTCGGCGAAGTAGAGCAGGATCTCGCTCTTGGCCTGCCAGCTCTCCTGCGGCGGGGCGTCCGCGTAGTCGGAACTCCACGCGTGCGAGGTGAGCCCGAGCAGATAGCGGCGATCCGCCTCGGGCACGTCCATCAGGCCACAGATCGCACCCAGCGGGACGTTCGCGGACACGTCGTGGACGAAATCGCACTCGCCTTTGTCGATCGCCGCC
>NZ_BNEA01000016.1 GCF_016860525.1 Streptomyces rubradiris | reverse complement strand
AGGGAGGCGAGCAGCGAGTCGATCGCGTCGAAGTCGCTCATCGGTCGGCCGCTTTCAGATGTAGGTGACGGGGTTACGGGACCGGTGCGGGCTCGCAGTGGGCCGGCCCACCCGTGCATCGCCGAGCAGCAGGTCGCCCTCGAGGGCGTAGCGGTCGCCGTGTTTGGAGATCCCGGTGATCCTCGCGACGGCGAGCACCGTGCCGTGGGGATTGATGATCTGCGCCTCGTCCTGGGACAGGGCTCGGTCGGCGTTGAATTTCCAGATGCCGCGTCCTGCCTGCCAGGCTTCGTCTTCAGACATCCCGGGACGCCATCCGATCGTGGTGCGTCCCAGACTGTCGCCGGTGTCGGCGGGTCGTTCGGCTCCCAGCTGGATCTGCAGCACCTCGTCCTTCTCCCGCGAATAAGCTCTTCAACTTGTTGCAAAGTTAACAGTAAACGGGGCAACTTCGCAACAAGTTGAAGACTTCCGCGGCCTTTCCGGGTGGCGAGGAGGCCGGGCGCGTGGTGGCCGACGGGCGGTCCGTGAGGCGCGTTCGGTGGGCGGCGTGGACGGCCGTGGTGAGATGGCGCCGGGGTGGGTGATCTGGCTCGGCGCGGCGGTGACGAGGATCTCCGGTGGGGTCTCGCCGCCGCATTCGCCGCAGCGGCGGATGTCCGCGCGGGGCAGGCCGCGGCTGGTGGTGTGGGTCAGGGAGGTCGCATCGTCGCAGAACATCGTGTCGGAGCGGCCGGCGAGTGTGATGTGGTGGGCCAGGTAGCCGGCGGTTTCTTCGGCTGTCATCGGCGGCAGCGCGTAGCGCAGGGCGATGCGCTGGCCGAGGGCGGCCATGGTGCCGAGTCTGATCTCGCGGCGGGGGGTGGGCCGGCCCACCGGCAGGCAGGCTGTCAGGTCAGAACACGCCTGGTGAAGGCACGGGTGGCCGCCCAGGTCAGCAGGGCCGTGCCGCCGAGAAGCGCCAGCAGGAACGCCCACGAGTGCATGTGCGGGAGGTCGGGGGTGAGGGTACTGCGCAGACCCTCGCTCGCATACACCAGCGGATTGCCGAGGCTGACGATCTGCAGCCAGCGGACGTCCTCCAGGGCCGCCCACGGGTAGTAGACACAGCCCAGCATGGTCATCGGCAGCAGCACCAGCGCGAACACCACCTGGATCCTCTGCGGGTTCATCACCGTACCCAGCAACAACCCGCCCGCGGCCGCCAGCACCGCACTCGCCAGCAGCACCAGGACCAGCACCGGCCAGTTGTCCACGTGCACTTGCGGGGCCTGGCCCGGTGCGTGGATGAACAACACCGCCGGGAACACCATGAGCCCACCGATCAGCCCCTGCAGCGCCGCCGCCAGGATTTTCTGGATTCCCAGCAGAGGGATGGGGATCGGCGCCAGCGCTCGGTCGGTGATGGACTTCTGCCAGTTCAGCTCCGCCATCAGCGGGTAGGTCACCGCCTGAATCGCTTGCATGATCACCGAGGAACCGACCAGGCCGGGCAGCAGGACGGTGGAGAAGGTGGCCCCGCTCCCGCCGCCTGCCATGATGCCGCTGCCGATCTCGGGCATCACGTAGGCGAACACGAACACGAACATCACCGGCTGGATCAGTACCCCGGCGAAGGTCGGGACCATGGACTTGCGCAGGACTCGTATCTCGCGCGCCATCATCGCTGACAGCGTCCGCAGAACGGTCGCCCGTGCAAGGGGTGCCTGGCTGAGGGACGGCGCGCTCATTCCCGGTAGCTCCTTCCGGTCAACGTGAGGAACGCAGTTTCCAGGCTGGGGCGCAGCTGGTGCACATCGGTCACGCCGATCCCGGCGGCCGAGCCGATCGTCACGAGCTCGCCGAGCAGTCCGTCCGGAACGGTGGCGAACACCCGCACCTGCCTGTCACTGACCTCGACCTTGCTGATCCCGTCCCGGTCGGCGAGGGCCTGGAGTCCGGCGGGGGCAACGGGCGCGTCGTAGCTGACGGTGATGACGGTGTCGGCGCCTGCGATGCTCTTCAGCTCGTCCACCGTGCCGCGCGCGAGGATCTTGCCGTGGTCGACAACCGCGATGCGGTCGCACAGGGCCTCGGCCTCTTCCATGTAGTGCGTGGTGAGCAGGATCGTCTGGCCGCCCGCCTGCAGCTCTCGCAGTACCTGCCACAGGTTGGTACGGGTCTGCGGGTCCAGTCCGGCAGTCGGCTCGTCCAGGAAGAGCGCATCGGGGCGGTGCATCAGCGCCCGGCAGATCATCACTCGCTTGGCCTGTCCGCCGGACATCTCGAACGGATTGCCCTCGCGCTGCTCGGCGAGGTCGAACAGTTCGATCAGCTCGTCCGTGCGGCGGCGTGCCTCTTTGGCGGTGAGCCCGAAGTAGCGGCCCCGGAACTCCAGGTTCTCGGCGGCGGTCAACTGGCTGTCCAGGGTGTTGTTCTGCGATACCACCCCGATCCGCCGCTTGACCTCGATCGGGTTGCGCACCACATCGACCCCGTACACCTCGGCGCTGCCGCCGGTCGGCACGATCAGGGTGGTGAGCATCCCGATGGTGGTCGACTTGCCCGCGCCGTTGGGGCCGAGAAGGCCGAAGAACTCCCCGCGTCCCACGTCCAGGTCGATGCCGCGGACGGCGGGCACCTCGGGCCGCGAACCGGAGGCCGGGTAAATCTTCTCCATGCCTGTCGTCCGGATGGCCGCCTCCGTCACGGCAGAGCTGGGTTCTGTCTCTGCTTCTCCGGACAGGATCAACACCGGTCTGGTCTCCTTGTCTGCTTCTGCGGATAGGGTCAACACCGGTCCGGTCTCCTTCGGAGAAGGTTGCAAAGCGGCCGGGCGGCGCCAAGAGGCCGGTTCGTCTTCGAGGACCAGGGGCCGTGCGGTCGCTCATGAGGGGGCTGCGCCTCCGGTGGTGTCGTGCTCCCCGTCCGCGGCGCGGCGGCCGTCCACCGTCTTCCACCACCCGGGGTTGTCCCTGTACCAGGCGACGGTCTCGGCCAGTCCCCGGTCGAACGAGACGCGCGGGCTGTACCCCAGCTGCTCGCGGATCTTGCTGTCGTCGAGTGCGTAGCGCAGGTCGTGGCCCTTGCGGTCGGCGACGAACCGGATCATCGAGCGGTCCGATCCGCACAGCTCCAGCAGTCGCTCGGTGAGCTCCAGGTTGGTGTGGCCCGTGCCGCCCCCGATGTTGTAGATCTCTCCTGCCCCGCCTGAGGTGAGTACCGCCTGCACGGCCCGGCAGTGGTCGGCCACATGCAGCCACTCGCGCACGTTGTATCCATCGCCGTAGAGCGGAACGGGCTTGCCCTCCATGAGGTTCGTCACGAACAGCGGGATCAGTTTCTCGGGGAACTGGTAGGGCCCGTAGTTGTTGGAGCAGCGGGTGATGGACACGTCCAGTCCGTGGGTGCGCCAGTACGCGCGGGTGATCAGGTCCGCACTCGCCTTGGACGCCGCGTAGGGCGAGTTGGGCAGTAGCGGGGCGTCCTCGGTCCACGATCCTTCGTCGGTCGAGCCGTACACCTCGTCGGTCGAGACATGGACGAACCGGGATATGCCACGGCGCACAGACGCCTCCAGGAGGGCCTGGGTGCCGGCGACATTGGTCCGTACGAACTCGGCGGCGGAGCGCACCGAGCGATCCACGTGCGATTCCGCGGCGAAATGCACCACCGCGTCGTGGCCCGGCAACAGGTCGAGCAGCAGGGGGATGTCGCAGATGTCGCCCTGCACGAAGTCCATCCGCGGATGGTCGACCGGCAGGTTGTCCCTGCGTCCGGCGTAGCTCAGCACGTCGAGCACGGTGATCCGGGCCTGTTCGTAGCCGGGATATCCGCCGGCGAGCAGTTGCCGTACATAGTGCGAGCCGATGAATCCGGCACCGCCTGTTACCAGGAGTTTCATCGGGCGGCGGCCCCGGTCTGCGCGGGGGCGCCGATGCCATGGGCGGGTCCGTCGGCGATCGGGAACCCCGACCCGTCCGACACCACCAGAGCTGTCACTTTCCCCTCCTTGGGGTTCGGACGGGTTCCCCCACGCCGGCTGACGGCTCGGTGGTTACGGTTGTCGCGGGGCCGGCGCCCGCCCGCTTCGCGGTGCGTCAACCGGCTCCGGTCACATCCGCGCGAGCGCTGCCCAGCCGCCCTCACCGCTGTGCGCGGTCGCGGCAAACCCGGCCCCGACGTGCCACGTGCCCGCGTGACCGCCGCGCCGTTGCCGGCCGACGCGGCCGAACAGCCGCCGCACGGTCGGGGTGGTCCGCCCGTAGGCAGCGACCGCCCGGCCCCGGTCCTTCAAGAGGCTGGCTCCGCGGCCGGCCCTTGTGGACCGGGTCGGCACACTCCCGGCGCAGTGCCGTGATCGGCCCGCCGAACTGTCGTCGGCTCAGCCCGGCGCTCGGGGCCGTCCAGGACGGCTGCGAGGTCGCGATCACGGCAGACACTTCACGATCGCCGCACCTGTGACCAGCAGTTGCGGGACAGTGTTCTAGGCGAGAAGCTCGATCACCTGGGCGAACTGTTCGGCGAACACGGCGTTCACGGTGAAGCAGGAGATGCCGAGGGTCTCGCGGCGGCGCAGCAGTTCGTCGGCCATCTCCCGTGGGCTGCCGCGCAGGATGTTCAGCGAGTCGCCCTCGATGAGCGCTTTCATGTCGGTCTTCAGCAGACGGGGAACCCACGGCGGTGCCTCGTCACCGATGACGTAGATCGGGGAGACGAACTCCATCTCCTCGCCGCGGTCCCCGGCCTGCTCACGCACCTCCCTGACCCGCGCGGCGATCTCCTCCCGGGTGGCGAACGGGCTCGCGGCGAGCGTGACCCGGTCGGCCTTGGCGGCGGCCAGGGCACGGGCCTTGGGACCGCCGGCGGCGATGAGCACCGGGGTGTGCGCGTCTCCGTCGAGGGCGCGCAGCTCGTCGATCGTCCTCTCCACCTGCGCCAGGCGTTCCGCGGCCGGCGGTGTCGGGACGCCGAGCAGCCTCTCCGCGTCCTCAAGGACGAAGGGCCGGCCCGACCCGATGCCGAGGTCGAATCGCCCGCCGCTCAGCATGGACAGCGTGTGGGCATCCCATGCCGCCATGCGCGGCGCGCGCAGTGGGCTGGCGATCACCCACGTTCCCACCCGCAAGGTCGTGGTCGCCCCGGCCGCGAGGGCGAGGGCGGGGAACGGTGACGGTGCCGTCAGGACGTCGGCCGAGAGCAGGGTGGTGAACCCCTGGTCCTCGGCTCGCCTGGCTATGCCCAGCCACTGTTTCTCGTCCTTTGGCTCCGCTATCACGGCGAACTTGAACGCCTTATCGGTCATGGATGAAACCGTGTCCTTTCGTAGAGCGGACCCATCGGGCACCGGCCCCCCGGTCGCTGGCGGGGCGGACAACCGGACCCGGAGCTCAGAAGAACTCCGGTGCGTACCAGTGGCGGAGAACCCGGGCGAAACCCTTTCGGTTGCATCCAGCAGGCTAAAAGCGGCTGTGCCGCTCCAGCATCCCTCAGCTTGGTAGAAGCGACGGCGTCATGGCCGAGGCCACCTGCGGTGCGGGCCGGCCGGCGGGGGGGCGCTGGGAGGGCGGCCGTTTCCCTTGTCCGGTAAGCGAGTTGGGAGATTGCGTGTGATGGCGCTGCGCTGCTAACGTCGTCGGGGACCGTGAAAGTTGCCGTAGGAGGTGAGCCCCGTGAACACAATCGCCCATGGGTGCTCCTTCTGCCCGTCACGGTCCGGCGGCTGACGTTCGGTGTCGCCAGGAGCGCCTGAGATCGAGGCACTCCTGAATGGAGAATCCGATAAACACAAAGCCTTTCACATCCTGCCTGAGCGAGAATGCTCTGATGATCACGCGCGTCACCAGCAGGCATGGGCATGCACTGGATCGCGGCCAGGCGGCCGGTTCCGCGCATATGGAACACCGGTGCGACGCACGCTTGTTCGGCAGTGTCGGTGCCTGGCGCCTGCGGGTCACACACCGCTCCGGGTTCGCCGGGGCCCGGCCGGTCAGCAGCAACCTGGAGCTGGTGCGATGAAGAAGAACAAGACGGGCATCGAAGTCGAGGGCAAGGTCGTCGAGTGCCTGCGCAGCGGCATGTTCACCGTGGAGCTCGAGAACGGCCACCGGGTGCTCGCTCACGTCAGCGGTAAGATCCGCCTGAACTTCATCAAGGTCTATCTGGAAGACAAGGTGCTGGTGGAGCTCACGCCCTACGACCTGTCACGCGGTCGGATCGTGTTCCGGTACCGGAACTGACGGCGGTCCGCACCTTCCGCGGCGGCTGATCCGGGCCCCGGTCACGGGGGTTTTTCCGTGACCGGGGCCCGGCAACGTGCGCGGACCGGGGCCGGCCGAGGATCAACCGTCCGGCGGGGCGGCCAGGCGTCGTCAGCCGAGGCCGCGCAGTCCGGGGAGGACCTGCTCGGCGAAGGTCTTGAGGAAGCGCTCCTGGTCGTGCCCGGGGCCGTGGAAGACCAAGTGGTTGAACCCGGCGTCGACGTACTGCTTGATCTGGGTGATCGCCTCGTCCGGGGTGGAGGCGACGATCCAGCGCTTGGCAACCTGCCCGATGGGCAGTTCATCGGCGGCCTTCTCCAACTTCACCGGGTCCTCGACTCCGGCCTTCTGCTCGGGAGTGAGCGAAAGCGGCGCCCAGAACCGGCAGTTCTCCAGCGCTTGGTCCGGGTCCGGGTCGTAGGAGAGCTTGATCTCGATCATCTTGTCGATCGCGTCGTGGTCACGGCCCTCCTGGTCCGCGCCCGCTTCCACGGCCGGCAGGAGCTTCTCGGTGTACAGCTCCATGCCCTTGCCGCTGGTGCAGATGAAGCCGTCGCTCTTGCGGCCGACGTACTTGGCCATGACGGGGCCGCCGGCGGCGATGTAGATGGGGACGGGCGTTTGGGGCCGGTCGTAGAGGGACACGCTGGTGGTCTGGTAGTACTGCCCCTCGAATGTGACGCGGTCTTCCGTCCACAGCCGGCGGATCAGCTCCACGGCCTCGCGCAGGCGGGCGAACCGCTCCTTGAAATCGGGCCAGGTGATGCGCGCGACCGCGACCTCGTTGAGGGCCTCACCGCTGCCTATGCCGAGCGCGATCCGGCCGGGGTACAGCACTCCGAGGGTGGCGAACGCGTGCGCCACCACGGCCGGGTTGTAGCGGAACGTGGCGGTCAGCACGCTGGTGCCGAGCTGGACCCGCTCGGTGCGCTCCCCGACGGCACTGAGCCAGGACAGGGAGAATGGCGCGTGGCCGCCCTCGTGCCGCCAGGGCTGCAGGTGATCGCTGATCCAGACACTGTCCAGGCCGTGCCCCTCCGCGCTGACCGCGTACTCGACGAGCTCGCGCGGGGCGAACTGCTCGGCCGATGCCTTGTAACCGATCTTCAGTCCCATGCCCCCATTAATAGGCCGCGCCGGAAGCGATCCCCATCCCCCGGCCTGACGGTTGGCGGTGCGAACACGCCGCACCAGCGGGTTCGGCATGAGCGTCCAACGAGTCCGTGCAAGGCGGCTGTTGAGACGCTTAGCAAGGTGAGGGATGTCCGGCCGGTTCGGTCCGGTTCTACGGTGGCTGGCGAGTAGCGCGGAATCGGGCCGTACGAGAGAAGTGAGTTTCATGAGCGTGAAACAATCCGAACGGATACTGTCCAACTTTCTCGCCTATCTCGACGGGCTGCGCGAGCGCGGAGCCGTGCACTTCGACGACAAGATCAAGGCGTGGCACGTACTCGATTACCACGACGTCCTGCAGGTGCTGACCGACTCGGCGGCCTTCTCGTCCGACGTCGCCCCGCTGGCTCCCAAGCAGGAAGACTTCGATCTGTTCAAGAAGGGCAACTTCGTCCGGGCGGACGATCCGGTGCACCGGCGGCTGCGCGGCCTGGTCAGCCGCGCGTTCACCCCGAAGATGATCGCCGGACTTGAACCCCGGATCACCGAGGTGACCTTGCAGCTGCTCGACGACGCGGACGCCGGCGGCGACCAGTGGGACCTGATCGAGCAGCTGGGCTACCCGCTGCCGTTCATCGTCATCGCCGAGATGCTCGGCATCCCGGTCAGCGACCGCGCGTTCGTCCGGCGGCTGTCCGACACCTTCTTCGAGGTGCACAACGTCGATCCGGAACAGTCGCTGGATTCCCTCGGGGAGAGCGCGGTGAACAATGTCGCGCCGCTGCTGCGCGAGTTGAACACCCACCTGCTGGAGTTCGTCCGCCGCCGCCGCAAGAACCCGGGCGACGACCTCACCAGCAAGCTTCTGGAGGTCGAGGTCGACGGTGTGCGGCTGGACGACGAGGAGACCGTCGGCTTCCTCGGCCTGCTGCTGCTCGCCGGCCACGTCACCGCGACCTCCACCCTGGGCAACACGGTTCTCGCGTTGCACGAGAACCCCGAGGTGTGGACGCAGCTGCGGGCCGATCCCGCGCTGATTCCGGCCGCGGTCGAGGAGTCGATGCGCTACCGGCCTCCGTTCCCCCGTCTCGGGCGGCAGGCGACGAAGGACGTCGAGATCGGCGGGCAGAAGATCCCGGCCGGCGCCTTCGTCCTGGCGTGGCTGACCACCGCGAACCGCGATGACCGCGTCTTCGCCGACCCGGACCGGTTCGACATCCACCGGGCCCCCAACCCGCACCTGACGTTCGGCAAGGGCATGCACTTCTGCCTCGGCGCGCCGCTGGCGCGGCTCGAGGTGGGGATCGCCCTGCGCCTTCTGATGGAGCGGTACAGCGACATCCGCGTACGCGACGACCTACCGGTCAACCTGCGCAACCCCTGGGCGATGATCGGCGTCAACCAGCTGCCCATCGAGGTCCGCAAGGGCTGACGGACCGAAGCACGGGCCCAGCGGTGGAGCAGCCGAAGTGTGCTGCCCACCTGCTGGGCCTTTTTCTCGTTCAGCGGCCCCCACAGCCCGCGGACGGGCGCCCTTTCAGCGTGGGGTGAACCATGGCCTTGTGACGGAGAAGACCGTCACGGCCGATCCGTTCGAGGTGGTGTCCGGCGAATATCCCGTGCTCTGCAACGGCGAGGGCCAGTTCTCGCTCCGGCCCGGCTTCGCCGATGTGCCCCCAGGCCGGGGCGTGGCCGCCGGCCCCGGCACGCGGCAGGCGTGCCTGGTCCTCATCAGGCAGTGGCGCCGGCCGGTTTCCGGCCGGCCCCGGCGCCACCGTCCAGCTCGGCTCCGGCGATCAGCTGCCGGAGCCGAGCGCCCGCTTGATCAGACTGTCGACGTCCATGATGTCGATGAGCTCGTCGGCGGCCGCCTCCGGCCCGGGGCCCTCGTCCGATGCCCTGGCCCCGCCCGCCTCGGCGTCGGCCAGGCCGAGCAGCGTCTCCAGGACACCGGCCTCCTTGAGGCGCTGGTAGGGCACCGAGGCCAGGATCCGCCGTACGTCCTCCTCGCGGACATCCGCGTCGTCCTCGGCCTCGAGCAGTTCCGAGCGCAGGTATGCGACCACCGCCTGCGGGGTCGGACAGTCGAAGATCAGTGTGGCCGGCAGCCTCAGCCCGGTGGCGGTGATCAGGCTGTTGCGGAAGTTGACGGCCGCCAGCGAGTCGAAACCGGCCTCCTGGAACGCCTGGGCCGCGCCGATCCCGTCGGCACCACCGTGACCGAGGACCATGGACGCCTGGCTGCGCACCAGCCGGAGCAGGATCCGGTCCTGTTCGGCCTCCCCGACCGCGCGCAGCGACGTCATCAGCGACGACGCGCTCTCGGCAAAGTCGTCGGAGGGCTGTGCCGCCTCGATCGCCGCCGCGGCCTCCGGCAGGTCGTCGAAGAGCGGGCTGGTGCGGGCCGACGTGAACGGCACGATGAAGGCGCTCCAGTCCATGTCGGCGATGACCACCGATTCCGTGGCGGCCTGGACCGCCTGGTCCAGCGCGGCTGTCGCCGTGTCGGGTGTCATCGGGATGACGCCGCGCCGCCGGAGCTGGGCCAGCGTCTCCTCGTCCATTCCCGCGCCGCCCGCGGTCAGCGCACCCCAGGCGATCGCCTGCGCCGGGACGCCGTCCGCCCGCAGACGCCGCACCAGCGCGTCGAGGACCGCGTTCGCCGCGCCGTAGGCGGCTTGACCGCCACCGCCCCAGATGCCGGCGATCGAGGAGAAGACGATGAACGCGTCGAGCGGAAGGTCCGCCGTCAGCTCGCTGAGCCAGACCGCGGTGTTCACCTTGGCCCGGAAGACCTCCGTGACCTCCGCGTCACCGGTCTCGTCGATCAAGCTGGTCAGGGACAGGTCGGCGGCGTGGACGACCGCGGTCAACGGGCGGCCCGGAGCGTGGACCAGGCCGGCGAGCGCGTCCCGGTCGGCGTCCGCGCACGACTCGACGACGGTGCCCTTGTCCAGCTTCGCCACCTCGTCGCGCAGTGACTCGACCCGCTCGCCGGGCTCGCGCCCGCTGGTCGTGACCACCAATCGCTCGGCGCCTGCCCGCGCCAGCCACAGCGAGGCGTAGCGTCCGAGGCCCTCCGCACCGCCGGTGACCAGGACCGTCCCGTGCGGCCGCCACTGCCGTTCGCCCCCGGTCCCGGCCGGATGGGGGGCACGCCGCAGGCGCCGGACATGGACGCCGGTCCGTCGGATCGCCACCTGGTCCTCACCGGACACGCCGGTCAGCACGCCGAGCAGGTGCCGGACGGCACGGCCGTCCGGTTCGGCGGGCAGATCGATCAAACCGCCCCACTGGTTCAGGCGTTCGAGCGCGGCCGCCCGGCCGAGTCCCCACACCGCCGCCTGGGCCACGTGGGCCGGCCCGGCGACGGCGTCGCGGACACCGACGCTGACCGCGCCCTGGGTCAGGCACCACAGGGGCGCGGTGGCACCGGCCGCGGCGAGCGCCTGGATCAGGGTCAGGGTGGAGGTGGTGAGCGCCGCGGCATCCGGCCGGTGGCTCTCCATCCGGTCCGGGAGCGCGAGCAGGGACAGGATGCCGGCGATCCCGTCGTCGGTGAGGAAACCGCCCAGCCTGCGGGCGAGTTCGTCCCTGGACAGGCCGGTTTCCACCGCGCAGGGCACGACGTCGAGGCCGTTGGCCCGCAGCTGGTCGAGCAGACCGTCGCGCAAGACGTCCGCGGTCTCCGGCGTGATGACGAGCCAGCGGCCGGCGGGCACGCCCAGGGCCTCGCGCGGGGGCGAGGCCCAGCCGATCGCGTACCGGAGTCGCTCCGAGACCGACCAGTTCTCGCGTGCCTTGCGCCAGTCGGCGAGGGCCGGCAGTACCGCGTCCAGGGCCTGGCTCTGGTGGGCGGACAGTTTGAGCATGGTGGCCAGAGCCGCCGGATCGGCGTCGTCGATGGCGTTCCAGAAGCCGGCATCCGTCGCCCGGCCGGCCGGTTGGTCGTTGTCCGCGGCGGCTTCGGCCAGCCAGAAGTGCTGGCGGTCGAAGGCGTAGGTGGGCAACTCGACCGTGTGCCGGGACGGTTGCGCCGGCAGTGTCGCGCTCCAGTCGAGCGGCACACCGCCGGCGAAGAGCCGCGCGGCCGCGGCGAGGAAGGATGCCGGACCGTCGGCGCCCCGGCGCAGCGTGCCGGAGACGATCGGTCGCCCGGCGCCGCGCAGCGGGCCGTCCGGGTCGTCGATGACGTCGGTCATCGGCTGCACCAGGACCGGATGCCCGCTGACTTCCAGGAACACTCCGAAGCCCTCGGTCAGCAGACTCGCCACGGCCGGGCCGAAGCCGACTGGCCGCCGCAGGTTCTGGTACCAGTAGTCCGCGTCGAGGCAATGGCCGTCATCGACCCAGCCACCGGTCACCGTCGAGTAGAACGGTATGCGCGGAGGCCGGGTGTCGATCCCGCTCAGCGCCGTCGCCAGGACGTCCCTGATGCGTTCGACGTGGTGGGTGTGCGAGGCGTAGTCCACCGGCACCGGGCGGGTCCGTACGCCGTCCCGGGTCAAGGACTCCAGTGCCTCCGCCAACGACTCCTCGTCACCGGCGACGACCACCGAGGACGGGCTGTTCACCACGGCCACCTCGAGCCGGCCGGCCCAGGCCGCCAGCCGGTCGTTGGCCTCGTCCGCGCCGAGCATCACCGACGCCATGCCGCCCCGGCCGGACAGTGTGGTCGCGATCGCCTGGCTGCGCACCGCGACGATGCGGGCGGCGTCGGCCAGCGACAGGACACCGGCGACGCACGCCGCCGCGATCTCCCCCTGGGAATGGCCCACCACCGCGTCGGGCCGCACGCCCAGCGACTCCCAGAGCGCGGCCAGGCCGACCATCATCGCGAAACTCGCCGGCTGGACGACGTCCACGCGGCCGAGGGTCTGTTCGTCCGCCTCGCCGCGCAGGACATCGGTCAGCGACCAGTCCACCCAGGGTCGCAGTGCCCGCGCGCACTCGTCGATCCGTGCCCGGAAGACCGCGGAACCCTCCAGCAGCGTGCGCCCCATGCCCGCCCATTGCGCTCCCTGGCCCGGGAAGACGAGAACCAGTCGGCCGGGTGCTCCGGAGCCGGTCACGCTGCCCGTGGTCAGGTTGGGCGTCACCTCGCCGCGGGCGAGCGCGGCGAGGCCGGTCAGCGCCTCGTCCCGCGAGCCGGCCAGCACGACCGCTCGCTCCGGCAGCGTCGCCCGGCCACGCACCAGCGCGTCCGCCACCGCCGGCAGCGTCGGTTCGCCGCTCTGAGCGGGGCTGTCCAGAAACATTCGCAGCCGGGTGGCCTGCGCGCCGAGTGACCGGGCGCTCTTGGCGGACACCACCAGCGGCACGATGTTCGTCGCGAGCGCCTTCAACGGCTCCGGGTCCTCGGAGGGGGCGGTCGCGGCCTCCTCGGCCGGGGCCTGCTCGAGGATCAGGTGCGCGTTGGTTCCGCTGGCACCGAACGCGGAGACGCCGGCCCGCCGGGGCCGGCCGGTCCGCGGCCACTCCCGCGGCTCGGTCAGCAGGGCGAGGGTGCCTGCCGACCAGTCCACCTGTCCGGTCGGTTCCTCGACATGGATGGTCGGCGGCAGCACACGGTGCCGCAGCGCCTCGACCATCTTGATCACGCCGGCCACACCGGCGGCCGCCTGGGTGTGCCCGATGTTGGATTTCAAGGACCCGAGCCACAGCGGCTGCCCTGCATCCCGGGCCTCCCCGTACGTGGCAAGCAGTGCCCCCGCCTCGATCGGGTCGCCGAGCACCGTGCCGGTCCCGTGGGCCTCCACCGCGTCGACGTCGGCGGGACCTATGCCGGCCGAGGCGAGTGCCCGCCGGATCACCCTTTGCTGGGCCGCCCCGTTCGGCGCGGTCAGCCCGTTGGACACACCGTCGGAGTTGACCGCCGACCCGCGAATCGTGGCCAGCACACGGTGACCGCGCTGCCGGGCCACCGAGAGCCGCTCCAGAAGCACGACGCCGGCGCCCTCGGACCAGCCGGTGCCGTCCGCGGTGGACGAGAACGTCTTGCACCGGCCGTCGGCGGAGAGCCCGCGCTGGCTGGAGAACTCGACGAACGCCTCCGGGCTGGCCATCACCGTGGCCCCGCCCGCCAGCGCCATCGTGCACTCGCCGTGCCGGAGGGCCTGCGCGGCCTGGTGGATGGCGACCAGCGAGGACGAGCACGCGGTGTCCAGGGTCACCGCCGGCCCCTCGAAGCCGAAGACGTACGCGATCCGGCCCGAGGCGACGCTCGGCGACGTGCCGGTCATGACGTATCCACGGACCTCCTCGGGAATCCGGTTCAGCCTGGTCGCGTAGTCGTGGTGCACGATCCCGGTGAACACACCGATCTCTTCGCCCCGGGCGGACAGCGGGTCGATGCCGGCCCGCTCCATGGCCTCCCAGGACGCCTCCAGGAGCAGCCGTTGCTGCGGGTCCATGGCCAGTGCCTCGCGCGGGGAGATCCCGAACAGCCCAGGGTCGAACTGGGCGGCGTCGTAGAGGAAGCCGCCCGATCGGGTGTAGGTGGTCCCGGGGTGCGCGGGATCCGGGTGGTAGAGCCCGTCGGTGTCCCAGCCCCGGTCGGTGGGGAAGCCGGAGATCGCGTCGCGTCGCTCGATGACCAGGCGCCACAGGTCGTCCGGGCTCTCCACGCCGCCGGGCAGCCGCACGCCCATGCCGATGATCGCGATGGGCTCGTCGGGGTCGGCCGGGGACACCGGAGCCCGATCGGTCACCTCGGCCACCTCGCCCGCCACCTCGTCGGCCACGTGCGCCGCGAGGACCTTCGGCGTCGGGTGGTCGAAGACCGCCGTCACGGGCAGGTCGACGCCCGTGAGGTCACGCAGCCGGTTACGCAGCCGTACTCCGCCCAGCGAATCGAAGCCCAGGCTCCTGAACGACTGGTCGTCGTCCATCGCGTCGAGATCGGCCGGCTGATAGCCCAGCACGACCGCCACCGACTCCCGGACCACCTCGAGCGCGGCCCGCCGGCGTTCGTTCCGGGACCGGTTCGCCAACCGGGCGGCGACGCTCTCCTGAACGTCCTCCCGGCCGTCGGCCGGCCCGGCCTCGGCCGCGGGGACCGCGTCCCCGAGCGCCGCCTGGTCGAGCCAGTACCGCCGGCTCTGGAACGCGTAGGTGGGCAGTTCGGTGGCCAGGGCCGAGGCGGATCCGGCCGGCCGGCCGACGACCGCGGGCCAGTCCAGGGCCACGCCGCGGACGTGCAGTTCGCCCAGGGCCGCCATCACGTCGGCGACTTCTGCGCCGTCCGCGCGCAGCGTCGCGATGCAGGACGCCGCCGACAACTCCAGGCTCTCCGACGCCATCGTGGTGAGCGCACCCCCCGGCCCGAGCTCCAGGAAGGTCGTCACGCCCTGATCGCGCAGCGATCTGACCGCATCCCCGAACCGGACCGTGGCCTGCACCTGCTCGACCCAGTAGTCGGCGGTGGCCAATCGCTGTCCGGTGTCCGGCCGGCCGGTGACCGTGGACACGACGGGCACCCGGCCCGGCCGGTAGGTCAGCGACTCGGCGACCTCCCGGAACTCGGCGAGCATCGGTCGCATCAACGGTGAGTGGAAGGCATGACTCACCGGCAGCCGGCGGGTCTTGTGGCCGAAGCGGGCGAGCTCGCCCGCCACCCACAGCACGGCTGCCTCGGCACCGGACAGCACCAGCGACCGGGCGCTGTTGACCGCCGCGACGTGGACGACGTCGGGTGCCTCCACCAGTTCCGGTGCCACTTCGGCCTCGCTCGCCTGGACAGCGACCATGGCTCCGCCGGCCGGTAGCGCCTGCATCAGCCGGGCCCGCGTGGCGACCAGCTTTCCCGCGTCGGCCAGGTCGAGCACCCCGCTGACGTGCGCGGCGGTGATCTCTCCGATGGAGTGGCCGACGACCAGGTCCGGGCGCAGTCCCCATGACTCGTAGAGCCGATACAGGGCGGTTTCCAGAGCGAACAGGCCGGCCTGGGTGTAGATCGTCTGATCGATCAGCCGGCCGTCCTGCGCGCCCGGGGCGGCGAAGACGACGTCGGACAGCGGCGCCGTGGCATGACCGGCCCAGTGGGTCTCGACGGCGCGGCAGGCGTCGGTGAACGCCTCGGCGAAGACCGGGAACCTGGCCGCGAGTTCCCGGCCCATGCCGGGCCACTGGCTGCCCTGTCCGGTGAACAGGAAGGCCAGCTTGCCGTCGACCGGGGCGCCGCCGATGGCCGGAGCGGCACCCTTGGCCAGACCGCGCAGATCGCCGACCAACTCGTCACGATGCCGCACCACCAGGACCGCCCGCCGGTCGAGCTGCGCCCGGCCGGTGGCCAGCGCGAGGGCGATGTCGGCAGGCTCCAGCTCCGGCCGCGATGCCACGAAGTCCGCCAGCCGGCCGGCCTGGGCCCGCAGCGCGGCGGGGGTGCGACCGGAGACCGGAACCGGCACGCAGCCCTCGTCCGAGGGCCGGTCCAGGGCGGGATCCCCGGTCATCATCTCGTCGGCGTCATGCTCGGCGCTCTCCTCACCGGCCTCTTCCAGGATGACGTGAGCATTGGTCCCGCCGATACCGAACGACGACACACCAGCCCGGCGCGGCTGTCCGGCACGAGGCCAGTCGCGGCGTTCGGTGAGCAGCCGGACCGCGCCCGCCGACCAGTCCACGTGGGTCGACGGCCGGTCGACGTGCAGCGTCCTCGGCAGGACGCCGTGCCGCATCGCCATGACCATCTTGATCACGCCCGCGACGCCGGCCGCGGCCTGGGTGTGGCCGATGTTCGACTTCACCGACCCGAGCCAGAGCGGTCGGTCGGCCGGCCGGTCCCGGCCGTAGGTCTCCAGCAGCGCCTGCGCCTCGATCGGGTCGCCGAGCGTGGTCCCGGTGCCGTGGCCCTCGACGGAGTCGACCTCATCGCCCCGCAGTCCGGCCGCGGCGAGCGCCTTGCGGATCACGCGCTGCTGCGACGGGCCGTTCGGCGCGGTGAGGCCGTTGGAGGCGCCGTCGGAGTTCACCGCCGTTCCGCGGACCAGGGCCAGCACCCGGTGGCCCTGCTCACGGGCCCGGGACAGCGGCTCGACCAGAAGGAGTCCGACCCCCTCCGACCAGCCGGTGCCGTCGGCCGTGTCGGCGAACGCCTTGCAGCGGCCGTCGGGGGCGAGCCCCCGCTGCCGGGAGAACTCGATGAAGGTCTCCACCGTGCCCATCACCATCACGCCGCCCGCCAGCGCCATCGAGCACTCGCCGTTGCGGATGGCCTGCACGGCCAGGTGCAGGGCTACCAGTGAGGACGAGCAGGCGGTGTCCACGGTGATCGCCGGGCCCTCCAGGCCCAGGTGGTAGGCCACCCTTCCGGACAGGACGCTGCCCGAGCTGCCGGTCAGGCGGAAACCCTCGACGCCGGACGCGTGGTGCGTGCGTACGGTCCAGTCATGGCTGTTCACCCCGACGAAGACGCCCACATCCTGGGCGTGCAGGCTGTGCGGGTCGATGCCTGCGCGTTCGAGCAGCTCCCACGAGGTCTCCATGACCAGTCGCTGCTGCGGGTCCATCGCCAACGCCTCTTGCGGGGAGATACCGAAGAAGCCGGCGTCGAAGGCGCCCGGGTCGTCGAGGAAGGCGCCGTGGCGGACGTAGGTGGTGCCGGGGTGGTCCGGGTCGGGATCGAACAGCCGGTCGGTGTCCCAGCCGCGGTCGGTGGGGAACTCGGTGACCGTGTCGGTCTCCGCGGACAGGATCCGCCACAGGTCTTCGGGGCTGTGTACGCCACCGGGGAACCGGCAGGCCATCGCGACGATGGCGATCGGTTCCCCGGCCGTCGCCCTCGGCTCCGCGGCCGTCGCCCTCGGCTGCGCGGTGGCCGGCTGGGCCTGCGCGTCGTCGAGGAGCTTGGCCTGCAGGTGGGCCGCCAGCGACCTCGGTCGCGGAAAGTCGAAGATCATCGAGGGGGGCAGGGACAGCCCGGTCGCGGTGGCGAGCCGGTTGCGCAGTTCGAGCGCGGTGAGCGAGTCGAAGCCCGAGTCCTTGAACGTCCGGTCGAGCCGGATCGCGTCGGTGCTCGCGTGGCCAAGGACGAGGGAGCACTGCCGGCGGATCAGGTCGACCAGGGCGTCGAACTGCTCGGCCGGGGGCAGCGCGCTGATCCGGCCGGAGGGGGAGGCCGGCGCCGCCGGAGCCGGCCGTGCGTTCGTGGTCGCCCGGCCGATCGGCCGTTTGCCCCGGACCAGGCTCCGCAGGACGGGCGGCACCCGCGACTGATCGGCCGCCCGGAGCGCGGCCAGGTCGAACCCGGCGGCGACGAGCGCCGCGTCCGGGCCGTCACCGGCGCGCAGGCACTGGTCGAGCAACGCCATCCCGTCGCCGTCCGACAGGGCGACCATGCCGATGTCCCGGTTCCGCCGGTGGTCGGCGTGGCCGAGGTGGCGGGTCAGGCCACTGGCCCGGTCCCAGTAACCCCAGGCGATCGAGACCGCCGCCAGGCCGGCGTGCCGCCGTTCCCGCGCCACGGCGTCCAGTGCCGCGTTGGCCGCGGTGTAGTTTCCCTGCCCCGGGTTGCCGAGCACGCCCGCGGCCGAGGAGTAGAGAACGAAGGCGGCGAGACCGAGGTCACGGGTGAGGTCGTCCAGGTGGCGGGCCGCATCCACCTTCGCCCCGAACACGGCGTCGACGCGGTGCGGGTCGAGCTCGGTGATGACCGCGTCGTCCAGTACCCCGGCGGTGTGCACGACCGCGGTCAGCGGGTGGTTCTCTTCGACCATGGCCAGCAGCGCCACCACCTGCTCGCGGTCCGCCACATCGGCGGCCACGAGCCGAACGGTCGCGCCGAGCCCGACCAGTTCGTCGTGCAGCGCCGCGGCGCCGTCGGCCTCGGGGCCGCGGCGGCCGGCCAGGATCAGATGGCGGACACCGTGCTCGGTGACGAGGTGCCGCGCGGTCACCGCCGCGAGCGTTCCCGTACCACCGGTGATCAGCACGGTGCCGTCGGGATCGAGCGGTCGGGCCTGCGATGACGAAGCGGCCGGGTGCAGCCGGTCGAGCCGTGGCACCTGTGCCCGGCCGTCCCGGAGCCGGAGCTGCGGTTCGCCGCTCAGGGCCGCCGCGATCACAGCATTCGTCGCACCGGCCGCGTCGTCCACCGCCACCAGGACGAACCGGCCCGGGTGCTCCGACTGGGCCGACCGCACCAGGCCCCGCACGGCGCTGGTGACGACGTCTTCCCCGTCCGGCGTGACGATCACCAGTCGGTCGTCGTCCCCGGCCGGCCGGGCGAGGAACGCCTGTAGCAGTTCGAGTTCCGCGACGACCGCGCCCGAGGGTCCCCGGCGGAGATGTCGACCTCGTGGATCAGCACAGTCGCCGGCGCGCCGACGAGGTCGGTGGCGTCGGTGATGTAGCGGGCGGCAGAGCCGGCCGCCGAGGAGTTTGGCGGTAGCGGGTGGTCGACCCAGTCGATGCGGAAGAGGCCCGCGCAGGAAGCAGCGGGCTGCGCCTGCTCCCGCTGCTCGGTGACCAGTTCAGCCACCTCCAGCACCCGCTGCCCGGCCGGATCCGTCAACTCGATGTGCCAGGCCGGACGGGTCGGCGCGGACGCCGAGCGGACGTCAATCCCGGTGGCTCCGGACGCCAGCAGCTGGACGCCTCGCCAGGTCTTCGGCCGCTCATCCGGGGAGACAACGGCGCGGACCGCCGCGTCGAGCAGAGCCGGATGAATGCCGTAGCGGTGCGCGTCGGGCTGCTCGGCGTCATCGAGCGCGACCTCGGCCGCGGGGCCGAGGGAGAACTCGCCGGGTGGGCCGGCCGACGGTGTCACCGTGCCGGTGGCGTGACGTGTCCATTCCTGCGTCACGGCCGCTCCGGGCGGCCCCGAGTAGACCGTGATCGGCCGCCGGCGAGAAGCGTCCGGCCGCCCCACGACGATCCGTATGTCGCGGCCGCCGTGGCGGGGCAGCACGACGGCCGGATCGATGGTCAGCTCCTCGACGACCGGGGCGTCGGCCTCTCCGCCTGCCCACAGTGCCAGCTCCACCAGTACCGCCTCCGGTACCCGGACCGGGGCGCCGTCGGACCCGTCGGTGGCCTCGGTGCCGGCCGCCCACGCGAGCGTCGACGCGGACCATCGGCCGGTCGCGACCAGGCCACCGGATTCGGGGAGCCGGACGAGCGCACCGAGCAGCGGGTGGCCGGCGTCGTCCAGGCCCATGCCCGACGCGCCGGCGCTCGGCACCGGACGGCGCCAGAAGTGCTGGCGCTCGAACGGGTACGTCGGCAGGTCGACCCACGCGGCCCGGGCGACGTCGTCGGCGAGCAGGCCGCGCCAGTCCACCGGGACGCCGTGGACGAACAGCTCGGCCATCGATCGCACCAGACGGCCGAGCCCGCCGTCGTCCCGGCGCAACGAACCGACGACGACCGCTTCCGCGGGCGCGTGGTGTACGGCCTCAGCGACCGGCTGGACCAGCACCGGGTGGGGGCTGACCTCGACGAACGCGCCGAATCCCTGCTCCAGCAGGCGGTCGATCGTGGGACCGAAACGGACCTGTTGCCGCAGGTTGCGGTACCAGTAGCCGCCATCCAGCGCTCCGGTGGCCCGGCCCTCGGTCACGGTCGAGTGGAAGGGCACCGTGGGCTCGGCGGGCGACAGATCGGCCAGAGCCACCGCCAGGTGGTCCCGGACGGCCTCGACCTGGTCGCTGTGCGATGCGTAGTCGACTGCCACCCGCCGTACGTCGACACCGGACTCGGCCAGTTCGCTCAACGCGTCCGCCAGCGCCTCCGGGTCACCGGAGAGCACCACCGAGGACGGACCGTTCACCGCGGCGACCTGGACCCGGCCGTCCCTTTCCGCCAGCCAGGCCGCCGCGGCGGAGGCGTCGAGGCGCACCGACGCCATGCCTCCTCGGCCGGACAGGGTCCCGGCGATCGCCTGGCTGCGGACCACGACGACCCGCATGGCGTCGCGCAGGGAGAGCGCCCCGGCGACGTATGCCGCGGCGATCTCACCCTGCGAGTGGCCCACGACCGCGTCGGGCCGGACTCCCGCCGACGCCCACAGCGCGGCCAGCCCGGCCATCATCGCGAAGCTCGCCACCTGGATGACGTCGACGCGTTCCAGCAGTTCCTGGTCGGCCTCGCCGCGCAGCACGTCGATCAGCGACCAGTCCGCCCATTCGGTCAGCAGCCGAGCGCACTCCTGGACGACCCCGGCGAACGCGGGGGAGGTATCGAGCAGCTCACGGCCCATCCCGGCCCACTGCGCGCCCTGCCCGGGAAAGATCAGCACGACGCCGGACGACGCGTCAGAGGTGGCGCTGTCGCGCACCACGAGGGGACTGGCCTCGTCGCGGGCCAGTGCGCGCAGGCCGGCCAGCGCCTCGTCCCGGGAGCCGGCCAGTACGACCGCGCGCTCGTCCATGGTTGCTCGTCGAGTGGCCAGCGCCACGGCGATGTCGGCCCAGGACGAGTCGTCGGCGGTCTGGATGAGCGGGACGAGCCGGTCCGCCAGCCGGTTGAGCGCCCGCGTTCCGCGGGCCGACAGGACCAGAGGCACGATCCGGGGCGCCGATGGCGCCGGTGGCGCCGGCCGCCGGACGGCCGGCTGCCGGGGTGCTTCCTCCACGATCACGTGGGCGTTCGTTCCGCTCAGGCCGAAGCCGGAGATTCCCGCGCGACGCGGACGGCCGAGGTCCGGCCAGGTCCTGTTCTCCGTCAGCAGCGCGACCGCGCCCGACGACCAGTCGACGCGTGAGGTGGGCTCGTCCACGTTGAGTGTCGCCGGCAGCACACCGTGCCGAAGCGCCTGGATCATCTTGATCACGCCGGCGACACCGGCCGCGGCCTGGGTGTGGCCGACGTTCGATTTGAGCGATCCCAGCCACAGGGGCTGGCCGGCGTCGCGGTCCCGGCCGTAGGTGGCCAGCAACGCCTCGGCCTCGATCGGGTCGCCCAGAACGGTCCCGGTCCCGTGCCCCTCCACCGCGTCGATGTCCGCCGGGCCCAGGCCGGCCGACGTCAGTGCCTGCCGGATGACCCGTTGCTGCGCCTCACCACTCGGTGCGGTGAGGCCGTTCGACGCGCCGTCGGAGTTCACCGAGGAGCCGCGCAGCACCGCCAGGATCCGGTGCCCGTTGCGGCGGGCATCGCCGAGGCGTTCCAGGACCAGCATCCCGGCCCCCTCTGCCCACGCGGTGCCGTCGGCGGCCGAGGCATAGGATTTGCACCGGCCGTCAGCGGCCAGTGCGCGCTGCCGGGAGAACTCGACGAATGACTGGGGGGTGGCCATCACCGTGGCACCACCGGCCAAGGCCAGGGAGCACTCGCCGCGGCGCAGCGCGTGGGCGGCCAGATGCAGCGCGACCAGTGAGGACGAGCACGCCGTGTCCACGGTGATCGCCGGTCCCCGCAGGCCGAGCAGATAGGAGATCCGGCCCGACGCGACGCTGCCCGCGGTTCCGGTCGTCTGGAAGGCCTCGAGCTCCTCGGGCACCGGACCGCCGGTGCCGTAGCCCTGCTCCATCAGGCCGGCGAAGACCCCGGCGTCGGTGCCCCGCAACGACGACGCGTCGATTCCCGCGTGCTCCAGCGCCTCCCACGCGGTCTCCAGCAGCAGCCGCTGCTGCGGGTCCATCGCGAGTGCCTCGCGCGGGGAGATCCCGAAGAAGTCGGCGTCGAACTCGGCCGCGCCGTCGAGGAACCCGCCCCGGTCGACATACGAGGTCCCGGCCCGGCCCGGGTCGGCGTCGAACAGCCGCTCCAGGTCCCAGCCGCGGTCGGCCGGAAACGGCCCTGACGCATCCCGGCCCTCGCTGACCAGACGCCACAGCTCGTCCGGCCCGGTGATCCCGCCCGGCAGGCGGCAGGCCATCCCGACGATCACCACCGGCTCGTCGGGGTCGGACGGTTTGCCGGCGGCGGTGTCGGCAGCGGTGTCACCGACCAGTTCGGCGTGCAGGTACGCGGCCAGCGCACGCGGCGTCGGATGGTCGAACACCGCTGCGGTCGGCAGCTTCAGACCGGTCCTGGCCATCAGCCGGGTACGCAGTTCGATGAGTGCGACCGAGTTGTACCCGAGGTCCCGGAACGCCCGGTCCACCGGGACGGCGACGGTGTCGGGCTGGTTGAGCGACGCCGCGGACTCGTCCCGGACCAGGGCCTGGAGCAGCGTGTGCTGCGCGTGCCGGTCCAGGCGGGCCAGTTCTGCCCGCAGAGCGGAGGAGGTGTCCTCGAGTCCGTCCTGGACGAGCGGCTTTGGGAAGAGGGCACGCAGCAGGGCGGGCACGCCGGCCCCCGGCTCCGGCCGGCGCGCACGCAGGGCGAACAACGGCGTCGGGTCCGATGTGGCAAGGAGCGTGTCGAGCGCGAACAGCCCGTCACGCAACCAGGGCGAACCCGGCGTGTCCCCGGCCGGTTCGCACCAGGTCAGGACCGAGCCGGCCAGACCGCGCCGTCGGCGGTCGTGGACCACGGCGCCCATCATGGCCGCCGAGACCGCCCGGCCGGGGTCTGCCGCCCCGGTGACCTCGTACGAGTCCGCGATCGTGATGAACGAGGTCCGGGCAAAGTCCGCTGCGGTGCTCAGCTTCGCGGCCAGCTCGGGGTCGCCGTCGGCGAGGATCACCGCGGCGGGGCCCGCCGCGATCGCCGGCTCCCACTCGGCGGCGTCCTCGCCGGCGATCAGCAGCAGCCGCTCGTTCGGGAGGACGGAGGCCAGGTGGCGTGCCACCGCGGCGCCGCGCACGGTGTGCGCACCCGTCAGCACCACGACGCCGTCGGAGCCGGACCATGAATCGCGTATCGACCGGTCCGGGACCGCCTGACGGGTCAGCCGGGCCACCAGGAGCTCGCCGGACCGCAGAGCCCAGCGCGGCTCGTCACGCAGGGTCGCGTACGGCACGGCGTCGACCGGCGATGCGCCGTCCAGGTCGACCAGGATGGCCCGGCTCCCCAGCACCTGGCCCGCCGCGGCCGCCAGCATGGCCTGAGCCGGATCGGCCGGATCGTCCCGCGCCGAGACCGCCACTGCCCGCCGGGTCACGAGGACCAGCTGCCCCGATCCGGCTCGCGCGGCCCACGCCGTCAGCTCCTCGACCAGCTGTTCGATCCCGGCGCGGCGCTCCGCCCAGGTGCCCGGCATGTCGGGCGCCAGCAGCACCGTCATCTCGGCGGCGCCGGCCGTGGCCAGATCGGCGTAGCAGGAGGACGAGCCCGCGGCCGCGGCGAGGCCCGCCGCGGCCGAGCCGACGAACGCCCAGGTCGTCGGCGCGGGGCCGGCGGTGCCGCGGGCCGGCGCGGGCACCCACTCCAGGCGCAGCACTCCGTCGTGCACCCCGCTTGCCGTGCATCGCAGTACGGCGGGCTGATCGGCCAGCAGGCGCCGCTGGATCTTCCCCGACGCAGTCCGCGGAACGCCGGCCACCTCATAGACCTCTTCGGGAAGCTTGAACGTGGACAGCTCCCGGCGGCACCGTTCGATCACGGCGTCGGCCTCGACGCCTGACGGGCCGGCGACCACGTAGGCGACGGGCACCTCGCCCAGCACCTCGTGCGGCCGGCCGGCCACGCCGACGTCGGCGATCCCCGGAACGGCGCGGATAACCGCCTCGATCTCCTCCGGATGGACGTTCTCCCCGCCCCGGACGATCAGATCGTTGATCCGGCCGCTGATGGTGAAGTACCCGGCGGCGTCCCGGCGGGCGAGGTCACCCGTGCGATACCAGCCGTCCTGGAACGCGGCAGCGGTCGCCTCCGGTTTGTTGTGGTAGCCGGGCGTCACGTTCGGGCCGCGCACCCACACCTCGCCCTCGGCGCCGGCCGGCACGTCGCGGCCGGTCTCCGGGTCGACGATGCGGACATCCACGCCGGGCACCGGAAGCCCGCACGACCCGTCGACGCGGACGCCTCCCGGCGGGTTCATGGTGATCGCCCCGCACGTCTCGGTGCTGCCGTACGCATCGACCAGCGGCACCCCGAACTCCTCGCGGAACGACCGGCACAGCCCTGGGCCGGCGACCGCTCCCCCGACCAGCCCGATCCGCAGGTCCGGCAGGGTGATCCGGCGCTGGCGCCGCGCCTCCAGAAGGTAGTGGTAGGTGGTCGGCACACCCGCCACGAAGGTGGCCCGGGTTTCCCGGGCGGCCTCCAGGAACTCGTCGCCCGAAGGGCTGTCCATGATCCGGGCGGTCGCGCCGACCGCGGTCACCGCCAGCACGCACGCGATGTGGGAGAGGCTGTGGAACAACGGCAGCGGCCACAGCACGCGATCGTCGGCCGACAGCCCGGGGATCGGCACATAGCTCGCCGCCACCGAGTACAAGCAGTTGCGCTGGCTGGACAGCACTCCCTTCGGTTCCCCGGTGGTCCCCGAGGTGTAGAACGTCCATGCCACGTCGTCCAGGCCGAGATCGTCCCGTGCGGGTTCCGCGGGCTCGGTCCTGACGAGTTCCTGGTAGGCGTGGACCGACGCGTGCGCGGGTGCGTCGCCGGTCACCAGCAGCCTGGCGCCGCGGGGCAGGGACGGCGAGCGCAGGAAGCCGGCCACGTGCACGGGGTCGGTGATGACGACGGCCGCCTCGCTGTCGGCCAGGAGATAGTCCAGTTCGAAGTCGGTGGACGCGGGGTTGACCGGCACCCCGATCGCGTCCGCGCGAAGGATCGCGAGGTAACTCTCCAGCATCTCCACGCTGTTGCGCAGGCAGATCATCACCCGATCGCCGCGCCGCACACCGAGTCCCGCCAGATGCCCGGCCAGCCGCCGGGTCCGCGCCTCCAGATCGGCGTACGTGACCGCCCGCTCCGCGTCCTCGAAGGCGACCTTCCCACCGAAGTTGTCCGCGTGCTCCCGCAACACCAGGGGGAGCGCTCTGATCAGCTCGGCGCGCACGGAATCACGCATCCTCTCGTGGAGCGAAACCTCATCGGGCACCAAAAAGCCTTCTGCCTACATGCGGAGGCTAGGAGCGGCCGTGCCGGCTGGGCATCCCTCAGCCTCGTGGCCTTCGCGGCAGGGTGCGGCTTGTCTGCAGGGTTCTCCGCCCTCGCAGTTGGGCGTGACGACGTCCGTCTGGTAATGTTCACTCCAGGCCGTGACAGACCCTGTAGGAGGTGAGACCCGTGAATGTTCGTTCGATTACCCGGGTGCTCCCCCTATTGGTCACGGCAGGCGACTGATGTAGATGTCGCGGGAGCGCACCAGAGGCACTCCTGGAAGGCGACAGCCATCAACCTTAAGCATCCCACCCCAGACCCCGTGATCACGCGGGTCGCCGAAGACCAGTGGCACGCCAGCGACGGCGACTTGGTTGTCGGCAGTGGCGACACGGGGCGCAGGCCCGACGGGCGACTGTACATCAGCATCGACGCATGGCACGACACAGCCTTCGACCGGCTGGCCGCCGCCATGCTGGCGGAACTGCCGGCGCCGCTCTACACGCTGGTCGACGCCGACGACGCGGACACGATCTCGAACTGGCGGCGGGCCGGCTTCACCCCTCACCGAAGTGAGCGGCAGTACCTGCTGGTGCCGGCGAAGCGCAGCCCGCCGTGTCGCCCCCGGCGGGGGTGACGTTGACCGGCGGCGCGGAGGAGTCCCGCGCCGAAGTCGAGGGGGTCGAAGTCGGTGTGATCCGGATTTCGCCGTCGATGCGGGACAACGGGAGGCCGCGGATCGCGCGGATTCGCTCCATCGAGGTCCGCGCCGACCAGCGCCGCCGTGGCATCGGCAGGGCGCTGCTGGTCCACGCGCTGGACGCTCTGCACACTCGCGAGTTCGGTCTCGCGACGATCGACGTCGACGAGACCGACACCGCGACGATCAGCCTGTTGGAAAGCGTCGGAGCCCGCCGTGAGAGCAACACCTTGGAGCTGACGTGGCAAAAGTAAATCGAGGTATCGAGGTTGTCGGTACCATCGTCGAGTCCCTGAAAGACGCCAAGTTCTGGGTGAACTCGAGAACGGTCACAAGGTACTCGCACACATCAGCGGGAAGCTCCGCAAGCACTACATCAAGATCCTGCCGCAGGACACGGTGACGGTCGAGTTGAGCCCGTATGACCCTGACCCGTGGCCGGATCACCTTCCGGCACCGGATGTAGCGGCCGGCGGAACACGCCAAGGCAGGAGCGGTGCTGATCCCCCCTCAGGGGGTCCGCACCGCTTCGATGGCCTCCTGGCCGGAAGTCCGCGGTGCACCTTCACCAGTCACGTTGACAGTCTTGCCCGGTGACGCCCGGACTTCCTTGCCTGGCTCATCTGCGGCTGCCTAGCGTTGCGGCCGTGACGATGCATACGGTTCAGTCCACATTGGCCACGGTCCGGCCGGGCGTCCTCGATCCCGGCGCTGCGTCGGCAGCCAGGATCGAGTCCGGCGACGAGGTTCTCTACCCCGACACCTGGACCAAACTGGCAGAACCAGCTGCGGTACGGCTCGTCCCCGGCCGACCGTGCGCGGCTGCGCCAGGAGTACCCGGGCTGCCCGTTCCAGATCGTCGGCCCGGTCGAGGTGACCGGTGCCGAACCGGGCGACGTCGTCGAGTGCCGGCTGACGGAACTGCGGCCTGAGCGACTGGGGCGGCAACGCCTTCCCCACCCGGGCCGGCGCGCTGCCGTACGACTTCGACGAGCACGTACTTCCACGACTTCCGGTTCGACCGGACCCGCACCCGGGCCGACTACGTTCACGGCATCTCCGCTGCCGCTCGACCCGTTCGCCGGCATCATCGGGTCGAACCGCCGGGCGACGAGCAGAGACAAGCGCGCTGATCGGTGGCGACCACGGCGGCAACCTGGCCCTCCCGAACTCACCGTGGGCTCCTCGCTGTTCCTTCCCGTGGCCAAGCCGGGGGCCAGGACGTCTGGCCATCCGGTGACATTCACGCCCTGCAGGGCGACGGACTGGTCGACCAGACCGGCCTGAAGTCCACGGCCGAGCGCTTGCGGATGCGGTACGACCTCCACAAGAACGTGGGCCTGACCCGGCCGCTGGCCGAGACCGACACGCACTGGATCGGCATCGGACTGGCTGACAGCCTGGAGGCCGCACTGGTCGACTGCCTGCGCGGACTGATCAGCTGGTTCAGCGCGGCGTCCGGCGTCACCCGCGCCGAGGCCCACGCACTGTGCAGCATGGCCGCGAGCTTCCGGATCACCCAGTACGCGGACCAGAGCGAGGTCCACCACGTCGATGTCCCCCTGCCGCCCAAGGGCGTGCACGGCCTCCTGCGCAAAGACATCTTCCCGGCCGGCCTGCGTACCCGGGTCGACCGCTGGCTGCGCCCCGCGGCCTGAGCCGTTCAGCCTTCCCGGGCAGGCCGGGGCCGGCTCTTTCGCGGCGACCACGTGCCGTCAATGTGAGGTATGGGGCCCTCGGTGCCCGCCGGTTTAGCCTGCGGTTCGTCTCACTCGACCACTGGACATCGCATTGTCTTGGACAGGAAGGCGAAACCGGGTCATGAGTACCACGCATGTGCATTATGTTCAGCAGCTGCTGACTCATTTCGATGCCGATCCGGATCGCCCTGCCATGGTCAGCGGGGACGTCCCCTTCTCCGCCGGGGAGCTGGCCGACGCCGTTCGCCGGGCCGCGGCCGCGATGGGCCGCCACGGCGTCGGCCGCGGTGACGTCGTCTGCATCCTGACCGAGCCCAACACCGCGGCCACACTGATCCTGCGGTGGGCGGCCAACCTGGTGGGGGCGACCGCCGCACATGTGCGTGGGATGAATGCGGTGGTGCCTGACGACGAGTTGCGCATGGACTTGCAGCGCGCCATCGTCTCGGATGTCGGCGCCCGGATGCTGGCGGTCGACCCGGCCAACGAGGCACGGGCACGGGAGCTGCTGGTGAACGCGACCGGTCGGCCGGTCCTGGCCGTACTGGGCGCAGGACAGCCGGACACGGTGGATTTGACCGCCGGCTGCGGTGACGGAGTAGGCCCGTGCCCGGACATCACCGACAGCGACCTCGCGGTGATCACCCAGACCAGTGGGGCGAGCGGCCTGCCGAAGGGTGTCTGCTGGCCCTTCGGCGTCAAGAACGACATGGCCGCATCGGCCATCGACCGCAGCAGCCGGACGAACGTCCTGATCACCGCACCGCTCACCCATTCCAGCGGGTTCGCCGCGGACGACACGCTCATCACCGGCGGCATGGTCGTCCTGCATCCCGGCTTCGACGCCGCGGCCGTGCTCCACGCGATCGCGCAGCACCGCATCGGCCGGCTCATCCTCGGCACCCCGCAGGTGTACGCACTGGCCGAGCACCCGGACCGGGCGGCCACCGACCTGTCCAGCCTGACCGAGCTGATCTACACCGGCAGCCCCGGGGCACCGCTCAAGCTGCGCAAGGCCCGGGAAATCTTCGGCCCCGTACTGATCCAGGTCTACGGCACGACCGAGACCGGAGTGCTCACCATGCTCCCCCCCGGCGACCACGACGACCTGCGCGCCTGCTCCAGCGCGGGCCGGCCGGTCAACCCAGAGGCGCTCAGCATCCGGCACCCCGACACCGGCGCGGTACTGCCCGTCGGCGAGGTCGGCGAGGTCTGCGCGGTTCCACGCTGGCCCACGGCCGGCTACTGGCACGAGCCGGCACTCACCGCGGCACTCGTCCGCGACGGCTGGGTGCGCACCGGCGACCTCGGGCACCTCGACACCGACGGCTACCTGCACCTGACCGGCCGGCTCGCGAACATGATGAAGGTCAAGGGAATCCGCATCCACCCCGAGCAGGTGGAGAAGGTGCTCAGGCAGGCCCCGGGCGTGTCCCAGGCCGCCGTATGCGGGGTCGAGGACGCCGACCGGGTGGAGCACATCTACGCCGCCGTCGTGCCCGAGCCCGGCGCCGACCCGGATCCCCGGGAACTGCGCCGTCACGTCGCCGAGGCACTGTCCGACACCTACGTCCCCCGCCTGATCGACATTCGCCGGAAACTGCCGACGACCGGCTGGGACAAACCCGATCGGGTCCGGCTGCGGGCCGACGCCCGCGCCGCACTGACCCGGCCCGCCCCCCAGGCCTGACGCGGCAAGCATCTCCTCGTACCGGTCCGGAGCGTTCTTCCCGGACGTGCGATGCGGTCGCCTCACCACGCGCCCGCCGCTCTGCCCCTCCCCAGGCCCCGGGGCCCTGGTGGCCCGCATCCGCGCGGGCCGGGCCCTGGAGACGGACTGCCGGGCTGACGGAGCCTTACCGCCCGGCGGCCGGGGAGCCACTCGCCCACGGCCCACCTGCGCGGCCGGTGCCGCAGGCCCTGCCCGATACCGGCTCCCGGCACAACAGACCTGCCCCCGGCCCGAGTTCAGCGACCACCCCAGCCGACCGACCAGCGATCCCCAGTACCGTCAACCTGCGTGATGGCGTGCGCTGTCCGGCGTCGGGAAGACTCTCCGGCCATGGACGGCTTCGAACTGCACGACCTCGCGCGCAAGCTGCTGCGGATCGGCGAGGACGCCCTCCCGGACCCCACCGGTGTGCGACAGCTGTCTCCCGGCGTGCGTCACGTCATGACCGACGTGTTCGAACACCCGGACACCTCGGTCACCGAGATCGCCAACCGCACCGGCTTCCCGGCGAGCCACGTGGAGACGAGCGTCGCCACCCTGCGCGACCGGGGTGCGGTCACCACCGCGGCCGCCCCGGACGGACAAACGGTCGTCCGGGCGGCTGCCCGGCACAGGAGCGCCGGCCGAGCCGCCGCGCGGATCGACGAGCAGCTCGCCGCGGCCGCCGGGATCCAAGACCCCGGCCAGGCCAAGGAATTGGTCGAGACACTCGAGCAACTGGCGCGCCGGCTCACCGATGCCCTGTCCCCCGAGCATTTCAACGCGCGGTATGCGGGTACGCCGCCCTGGGAAACCGGCCGTCCGCAACCGGCCCTGCGCGACCTCGCCGAGGCGGGCGCCTTCCGCGGCCGGGTGCTCGACGTCGGGTGCGGCACCGGCGAGGTCGCGCTCATGGCGGCGGCCCTCGGCCTGCCGACGGTCGGCATCGACCCGGCGTCGACGGCGATCGAGATCGCGCGGCGCAAAGCGGAAGAGCGCGGCCTGCAGGCGCGCTTCCTGGTCGGGGACGCACTCGAACTCGGCGCCATGGGCGAGCAGTTCGACACCGTGCTCGACTGCGGCCTGTTCCACGTGTTCAGCGACGCCGAACGAGTCCGCTACGCCGACAGCCTGGCCACCGTGATGCCGCCGGACGCGCGGTTGTTCCTGCTCTGCTTCAGCGACCGCCATCCACCCGATATCGGACCGCGGCGGGTGAGCCAGGACGAAATCCGGGCCACCTTCGCCGACGGCTGGCGGGTCGATTCGATCGAACCCGCGATGCTGGAGAACAACAAATATGTCGACGGAGTGCTGGCCTGGCTGGCCAGTATCACCCGCACCTGACCGCCCTTTTCCCGAGCGCACACCCCCGAAAGGCTGCCACGTGCGCCGAATTCGCAGAATGGGGCGACGGCGAAACACAAATCTGCTGCCAGGTTGAGGGATAGTGGCGTAGGCGCCGAACTCCGTACCGTGAGGCCAATCGACCAGAAGGAGCCGGACACACATGGGTGGCAGCAAGGTGGAGGGCTTCGACGCGCACTACGCCGGAACACCGCTCTGGGACCTCGGCCGCCCCCAGACGGCCCTGCGCGACCTCGCCGAGGCGGGCGCCTTCCGCGGCCGGGTGCTCGACGTCGGGTGCGGCACCGGCGAGGTCGCGCTCATGGCGGCGGCCCTCGGCCTGCCGACGGTCGGCATCGACTCGGCGTCGACGGCGATCGGGATCGCGCGGCGCAAAGCGGAAGAGCGCGGCCTGCCGGCGCGCTTCCTGGTCGGGGACGCACTCAACTCGGCGACTTGGGCGAGCAGTTCGACACCGTGCTCGACTGCGCCCTGTTCCACGCGTTCAGCGAGACCGAACGCGTCCGCTACGCCGGCAGCCTGGCCACCGTGATGCCGCCGGACGCGCGGTTGTTCCTGCTCTGCATCAGCGACCGCCATCACCCCGGCAGCGGACCGCGACGGGAGAGCCAGGGCGGGATCCGCGCCAGGCGGGTGAGCCAGGACGAAATCCGGGCCACCTTCGCCGACGGCTGGCGGGTCGATTCGATCGAACCCGCGACATTGGAGAACAACAGAGACATCGACGGGGCACCGGGCTGGCTGGCCGCGATCACCCGCACCTGACCACCCTTCCCCGAGCGAATCCCCCTGAAAGGCCTCCCGTCGCGCCGAATTCATGGAACAGGGCGACGGCGAATTCCGAATCGGCTGCCAGGTCGAAGAGCCGTGGCGTAGGCATCGGACTCCGTACCGTGAGGCCAATCAACCAGAAGGAGTCAGGCAGAAATGAGTCCGCGACCGAGGCCGACCTTTCCGGATTGGCCGCAATTCGATGACACCGAACGCCGAGCTCTTGATCGTGCGCTGTCCCAGGGCCAGTGGTGGCGCATGGGTGGCAGCGAGGTGGACAGCTTCGAGCGGGAGTTCGCCGGATACCACGGTGCCCACCACGCCCTCGCCGTCACCAACGGCACGCACGCGCTGGAGCTCGCCCTGCAGGTGCTGGGTGCGGGACCGGGCACCGAAGTGATCGTGCCGGCGTTCACCTTCATCTCCTCGTCCCAGGCCGCTCAGCGGATCGGGGCCGTCGCCGTGCCGGTGGACGTCGATCCGGAGACCTACAACATCGACGCGACCGCCACCGCCGAGGCGATCACACCGCGGACCCGGGTGATCATGCCGGTGCACATGGCGGGTCTCATGGCCGACATGGACGCACTGGACAAGCTCGCCTCCGATGCCGGCGTCCGGATCCTTCAGGACGCGGCCCACGCGCACGGTGCCCGGTGGCGGGGCAAGCGCGTGGGCGAGCTGGGCTCGATCGCGGCGTTCAGCTTCCAGAACGGCAAGCTGATGACCGCGGGCGAGGGCGGCGCGGTGCTGTTCTTGGACCCGGACGACTACGAGAAGGCATTCCTGCATCACTCCTGCGGCCGGCCGCGCACCGACCGCAACTATCACCACCAGGTGGCCGGCACCAACATGCGGATGAACGAGTTCTCGGCCGCCGTCCTGCGCGCTCAGCTGGGCCGCCTCGACGGCCAGATCGAGCTGCGCGAGCAGCGGTGGCGGTTGCTGTCGCAGCTCTTGGCCCAGATCCCCGGCGTCCGGCCGCAGGGCGGTGATGCGCGGGCCGACCGGAATCCGCACTACATGGCGATGTTCCGGCTTCCCGGCTGGTCGGAGGAGCGTCGCAACCTCCTCGTCGATCGCCTGGTCGACGCGGGGATCCCGGCGTTCGCGGGCTTCCGCGCCATCTACCGCACCGCGGCGTTCTGGGAGACCGGCGCACCCGAGGAGTCCGTCGACGCGGTCGCCAAGCGGTGCCCCAACGCCGACGCGATCAGCCAGGACTGCGTCTGGCTGCACCACCGCACCCTGCTCGCGTCGGAGCAGGCTCTCACCGACACCGCCGCCATCGTGGCCGACCAGGTGGCCGCCGGATGAGGATCCGCACCGTACTGGTCGGGTTCGGGTGGTCCGGCCGAGAGATCTGGCTTCCTCGTCTGATGGCAAACGGTGACTACGAGGTAGTGGCCGCGGTCGATCCGGATCCGGCCAGGCGGGAGGCGTTCACCGCGGCGACCGGCCGTCCGGCCTTCGGCGACGTCGACGCGCTGCGGGCCGAGGACGCCGACCTCGCGTTGGTCGCCTCGCCCAACCACCTGCACGCGGCGCTCGCGCGACGTCTTCTCACCCGAGGTCTCGCCACCTTCGTGGAGAAGCCGGTCTGCCTCTCGAGCGCGGAGGCGGACAGGCTGGCCGCGGCCGAGCGGGCAGGCGGCGTCCCGTTGCTGGCCGGAAGTGCGTGCCGATACCGCGCGGACGTGCGGGCACTGGCCGGTCTGGCCGGCGAGCTCGGCCACCTGCGCCACATCGACCTGGTGTGGGAACGGGCCTGCGGAGTGCCCCGGTCCCAGGGCTGGTTCACCAGCCGGGCGGAGGCAGGCGGCGGGGTGCTGTTCGACCTCGGATGGCATCTGCTCGATGTCCTGGAGACCGTCGCCGGGCCGTTGGCGTTCGTTCAGGCCGCCGCGTCCACCTCGTACGACCACGTCAACGACCCGCGCTGGACGGCGGCCTGGCGGCATGATCAGCCGGTGCCGGAACTCGACGCGGACGTCGAGGACACCGTGCGCGGCTTCCTGGTCACCGGCAGCGGTCTGTCGGTGGGCCTTCGCGCCAGCTGGGCCACGCACGCGGCGAGCCATGACGTCACCGAGATCCGGATCGAGGGGAGTGACGACACCGCGATGCTCCGGTCCACCTTCGGCTTCAGCCCCAATCGCGAGCCGCGGCCGCGGCTCAGCGTCGTCCGGCGGGGCCGGACGAGCGAGATCACGGTCCCGACCGAGCCGATCGGCGCCGAGTACTCCCGTCAGCTCGACGACATCAGGGACCACCTCGCCGATCCGTCGGCGTGCGGATCCGCGATCGCGGGCGTGCGGCGGATCGTCGGCACGATCGAGGCGCTGTACGCGGCCTCGGCGACACCGCTGCTGCCCGCCGGGCCGGTCATGACCGCGGCGGCGACCTGATGGCGAGCGTACCGGTGCGCAGTGTGGTGATCTTCGACCTCGAC